>NZ_JANODC010000227.1:0-17229 GCF_031412495.1 Rhizobacter sp.
GCCTCGGCGTCGTCGCCGCGCGGCACGCGGCCCACCGCGAGCACCGGCAGCCCGCCTTGATCGACCGCGAGCAGCACGGCGCGTGCGCCCAGGAGCCGGGCGACGTCGGCGACGAGGACACGATGGACGGTCGCGGCGCTGCGCTGCTCGGCCACGCGCAGCCCCGCGCTCAGCCACGCAGCCGGTCCCCGGCGCGCGCCGGGCGTTTCGGTGGCGCGCCCGCCTCGACTCATCTGCCGCTCCCGGTTGGAGGAAGGACGGTCGATGCGGTGCCGGCTGTCGAGATCGGTGGCCGCAGGACCGGCCGCAGTCTACAGGCGGTATCTGCGGCTTCTGCCGTCGCCGGCGATCAGCGCACGGCGTCCGGCAACTCGATCTTCACTTCGAGGATGTCGAGGTTGTCCTGCGTCTGCAGGTGCACGCGGATGTCGTCCGGGCTGATCATGACGTACTTGGAGATCACCGCGACCAGCTCGCGCTGCAGGGCCGGCAGGTAGTCGGCGCGCGAGCCGCCGCCGCCGCGCTCGTGCGAGAGGATGAGCTGCAGCCGCTCCTTGGCGACGCTGGCCGTCTTCTTCTTCTCGCCGAGGAAGTAGGAGAGCAGGGACATCGCTCAACTCCCGCCGAACAGGCGCTTGAAGAAGCCGGGCTTGTCGGCCTCGACGAAGCGCATCGGCCGCTCCTCGCCGAGAAAGCGGGCGACGACGTCCTTGTAGGCGTCGGCGACGTCGCTGTCCTTCATGTGCACCGCCGGCAGGCCCTGGTTCGACGCGTCGAGCACCTTGTCGGACTCGGGGATCACGCCGATCAGCGGCGTGCGCAGGATCTCCTGGATGTCGTCGAGCGAGAGCATCTGCCCGCCGGCTACGCGACCCGGGTTGTAGCGGGTGATGAGCAGGTGCTCCTTCACCGGCTCGGCGCCGTCGATGGCGCGCTTCGTCTTCGAGCCGAGCATGCCGAGGATGCGGTCGGAGTCGCGCACCGACGAGACCTCGGGGTTGGTGACGATCAGCGCCTCGTCGGCGAAGTGCATCGCCATCAGCGCCCCGGTCTCGATGCCGGCCGGCGAATCGCAGACGATGTACTCGAAGCCCATGCCCTTCAGGTCCTCGAGCACGCGTTCGACGCCTTCCTGGGTCAGCGCGTCCTTGTCGCGCGTCTGCGAGGCGGCCAGCACGAACAGGTTGTCGCACTGCTTGTCCTTGATCAGGGCCTGGTTGAGGTTGGCTTCCTTCTGGATCACGTTGATGAGGTCGTACACCACGCGCCGCTCGCAGCCCATGATGAGGTCGAGGTTGCGCAAGCCGACGTCGAAGTCGATCACGGCGGTCTTGTGGCCGGCGAGCGCCAGGCCGGAGGAAAAGCTGGCGCTGGTGGTGGTCTTGCCCACTCCGCCCTTGCCGGAGGTCACCACGACTGTCTTCGTCATCGGATGCAGGTCCCTTGTGTGTGTCGGCTATCGGTAATGGAGCGGCTCGACGACGAGCGTGTCGCCGTCGAGCCGCACCTGGGCCGCCTGGCCGTGCACGTCGGCAGGCAGGGCGGTGTCGGTGGTGCGGTAGGTGCCGGCGATGGCGATCAGCTGCGGCTCCATGCAGGTGCTGAAGATGCGTGCCGCGGCGTTGCCGCGCGCCCCGGCGATGGCCCGGCCGCGCAGCGGCGCGTAGACGTGGATGTGGCCGTCCGCCAGGATCTCGGCGCCGAAGTTCACCGCCGCGAGCACGACGAGGTCGCCATGGCGGGCATAGACCTGCTGGCCCGAGCGGAGCGGCCGGTCGATCACGAGCGCCGGCGCCGTCGCGGGCACAACGGGCTGCAGCGGAGGCGCGGCCGGCGTGTCGGCACGCCTCGGGCCCCCACGCGGCTTGTCGTCGGCGCGATGCGTTTCGGCCAGGGTGCTCGTCTCGACGAGCCCCGCGGCGCGGGCCGCCTCCATCTGTCCCGCGCTGCCGCCCTCGACGCCGATCGGCAGCATGCGATGGCGTCGCAGCAAGGCCGCGAGCGCGTCGAAGTCGACGGGGGTCGGATCGCCGGCGATGGCTGCCAGGTCGATGGCGACGGGGTCGTGATCGAACAGCGGCGTCTGGCCGAAACGCTCGTCCAGGGCGTGCGACAGGTGCTCGAGATCGGTGGTCCGCAGGACCAGCGCAACCAATGCCAGCGAGGCGTTCCTGAATTCGAAGGGAGAAGGCGCGTGGCTGCTGCGAGAAACCGAAGACATCGACAGGGGCGAGCCCGAAAAAGGCGGGAGTGTAACGGCGTCGGGACTCGTTCCGGAAAGCCTGGGGCCATGCAGGGCCGCGCCTGCTTTTCGATGCCCGCTAGCGCTCGGCGGTGAGCTGGTCGACGGCCCTGCGCGCCACCGGCGCGACCAGGAGCACGACCGGAAAGGCGAAGAGCCAGGCCGTCAGCCAGGCGCTGGTCCAGAGGTAGGCGAAGCCGGGCACCATCCCCACGGCGCGAAAGGTCGAGATGCCGGAGACGAGAAGGGACATCACCAGCGCGCGACGGCGACGGCGGAGGCACAGAGGCCGAGGCCGAAGACGGCGTGGTTAGCGAGGCTGCGCAGGCGGCTCTGCCATGGCGCCGGCGTCCGTGATGCCAGGAAACCCGCGCCCATGGCCGGCTGCATCACGCAGAGCGGCGCCAGCACCGTCACGACGCCCACGGCGAGCGCGGGCAGCAGGCTCGGGTCCGATGTCCAGGACGCACCGGCCACCGCCACGAGCAATGCGGCGAAGGCGATCCCGATCGCGTAGTGGATGAGCCAGCCCCACGCCAGCTCGCCCGCGATGGGCCGGGCGCGGGCGATGTCCGCGTGCGCGAACCTGCCGTGCAGGAGATGGCCGGCCCAGCGGCCGACGAGCGCGAAGCTCACCGTGCGAACGCCCATGCGCCCGAGCATGCCAGCCATGCGTCCATCACCGCAGTGGCGCCGATGTCGATGAGCGCGACGCGAGCGAGGTCCTGGAGCGAGTTCATGGGATGCCTTTCGATGCCCGCCGTGCCGGCGTCCCCGCCTCGACGCTGGGCTTCTACGAGAAGAAGGGGCTCATCGCCTCGCTCGGGCCGCAAGGCACGCGCCGCCGCTTCGCCCCCGGCGTGCTGAACCAGCTGGCGCTGATTGCGCTCGCGCAGGCGGGTGGGCTGTCGCTGGACGAGATACACGCCATGCGGTCGCCCAGTGGCGGCCCGAAGATCGACCGGCCGCTCCTCGCCGCCAAGGCGGACGAGATCGACGTCACGATCCGGCATCTGCAGGCCATGAGCCGCGGCCTGCGCCACGCCGCGGCCTGCGCCACGCCGCCGCCTGCCCGGCGCGCAGCCACGCGGCCTGCCCGACCTTCCAGCGGCTGCTCAAGGCGGCGGCCTCGGGAGCGCTCGACGGCCGGCGGCTGCAGCGCGAGCGGGGTCGCGCGGCTCAGGCGGCAGGGGCGATCCGCCCGGAGCGGCGCCGATCGCGGCGCCGATCGACTCTTAAGATCGCTTCGAGCCGAACAGGGAGTCCCATGCCCGCCGTCGCCCCGATCACCGACGCCAACCCGACCGTCGCCGAAATGGAGGCGCGCGTCGCCCGCTTCCGCACTCTGCAGCCGACCGGCGACTACCTCGACTCCGTCATCCCGGGGTGCGAGCGAACCACGTACCGCGTCCTCGGCGAACCACCGGCCGCGCCTCTGCCGGCCGAGGGCTTTCACCTCAACATCGTCTGCTGCCAGCCGGGCAAGGCCGCGCCGCTGCACAGCCACCTCACGCAGGAGGTCTTCGTCGCCCTGACCGGGCGGTGGGAGGTGTTCTGGGGTCCGCAGGGCGAACGCCACGTCGTCCTGGAGCCCTGGGACACGATCGCGGTTCCGCCCGGGCTTTCTCGCGGGTTCAGGAACATCGGCGCGGGACCGGCCTACCTCATGGGCATGGCGAGCGGGCGCGATCCAGGCGGCATCAACTGGCCTGCCGAGGTGCGCGCTGCCGCACTGGCGGTCGGCGTCACCTTGCCTTAGGAGCGCAACGGCGTCACGTCGCTCGGCATCGCCGGGCAGCGCGAGCCATAGTGGCCGAGATTCAGCGGGCCTTGCGACGCTTGCGCACCAGGCCCAAAGCCGCGAGTCCCATGGCCAGGAGCGCATAGGTCTCGGGTTCCGGCACCGCGGTGACCGGTACTTCGATGGCCGTGCCCTGCACGCCGACCGTGAAGCCGTTCCAGAATTCGTTGGTGGAGCTGCGCCACGTCACCGTGTCGAAGGCGCCCCGGAACTGCAGCGTTCCGTGCGGTTCGGTGCCGCCGACGTTGTTGCTGTTGAGCTGGTACTCGAAGTTCCCGCCGCCAAGGTCGACGACCACCTTGCTCGCCCCGCCGCAGCCCCAGAAGCCGCATGCATGCCCGGCCTGGCCGCCGATGCTGAGGATGTCGAAGTCCTGGTCGAACGCGTAGCCGTTGCCGTTGAGGCTGACGAAGGCGAACACGGGATTGGCGATCGCCTCGGAGAACTGCAGCGTCTGCGTCCCTGCACGTGACAGGGCGATGATGTCGGTGCCGGTGGGCCGGTTGTCGACCAGGGCGCTGGTGTACGGAGACGTTCCTGCACCGACGCCGATGTAGTAGTCGGTGCCACCGGAAGGCTGGTAGAAGCCGATCCCGTTCGCGTTCGTGTAGGTCACGCCGACCGTGGACGTCGGTGTCGTGATGGTGCCCTGCGCGCGGAAGCCGGTGCCCGGATCGAGGTCGGTCCCTGTCCAGTCCGTCCAGAAGAACGGAGCCGCGTTGGCGCCGACGCAGCCCAGCACCATCGATGCTGCGGCGAGCGTGCGTACGGTCTTCGAAGTGGCAGGCGTCTGCATGGTGTCTCCTGGATGTGGACTCGCCCTCCGCGAGGGCTCTTCACCGACGAGCGTAGCGCCCCGGCGCATCGATTTGCACCCCCGTGTTCGAGGGACGCAGGGAGGCCCGCTCAGAACAGCAGCGCGACGACGAAGATTCCGATCATCACGAAAGCGATGACGACCTTCGCGACCAGCGCGACGACGAGGCCGATGCCGGTGGCGAGGCCGACGCGGGCAGCGGCGCGGTGGTCGCGGCGCGCCAGGTATTCGCCGGCGGCAGCGCCGACGAATGGGAGCACCAGCACGCCGACGAAGCCGAGGAACAGGCCGGCGACCGTGCCGACCGCAGCGCCGACCAGCGCCTGCTTGCTGGCCCCGGCCTTCCTGGCCCCGAGCATGCCGGCCACGTAGTCGAGCACCCACGACAGCAGGGCCAGCGCGCCGAGGACGCCGAGGGTCCAGCCGCCGACGCGCTGGAAGTCGTCGATCCAGGCGCCGAGCACGGTGCCGGCGAGCACCAGCCCCGCGCCGGGCAGCACCGGCAGCACGGCGCCGGCGAGGCCCCCGGCCATCAGGGCGATGCTGAGGATCCAGAGGGCGACGTCGGCGGCAGGCATGCGGCGGAGGATACGGGCGGCGTCGCCGCCGCCCCCGATGGCGACGCTATGCCCCCAGGGCGCCGGAGACGATGGCGCCGAACATGGACATCACGGCAAAGCCATAGGCGGCGATCACGATGGCGGCGCAGGCGGTGCTGATGAAGGTGGTCATGGTCGTCTCCTTGGGTCCGGCTGTCGCGAACTGTTCGCGCTGGCCTGTCGCCAGTCTCGCGCCGGGGCCGCGGGCCGACGAGGCAGCAAGTCGCTGCCGGTGAGTGACTTCGGTCACTCGTCCGGAATCAATCGGGCGTCCGCGGCTTCGACCCGGGGCCGTCGGGGAGGCCGGCGAGAAATTCGCGCACGGCCTGGGCGAAGCGATCCGGCTGCTCGAGGTGCGGCGCGTGTCCCGCGCCGTCGATGGCGACGAGCGTGGCCTGCGGCAGCCCGTCGAGCAGGGCCTTCGACACGTCCATGCCGGTCACGCGGTCGTCCTCGCCGCAGAGGATCAACACCGGCGCGTGGATGTCGGCCAGCCAAGGGCGGGCGTCCGTTGCCGCGATGGCGTGCGCGACCGCCAGGTAGCCCGCCGGCCGGGCACGCCGCATGTGCCGGGCGATCTCCGCGATGACCGCGGGCGAGGCCTGCCGGCCGGCGATCTCGGCGGCGCGCTCGATGCTGCGCGTCGCCAGCTCGCCGGCCAGGCCCTCGCGGTGCCGCAGCCATCGTTCGCGTTCAGGAGCCGGCAGGGTGGCGCGGCCGAGCGTGGCATCCGAGAGCACGAGCGACCGCACCAGTTCCGGGTGGGCGCGGGCCAGGGCGAGCGCCGTCAAGGCGCCGAACGACACGCCGGCGACGTGCGCGGGCCGGCCCTCCAGGACGTTCGCCACCTCGCCCACGATGCCGTCCAGCCCCGCGGCCTGCGCGTCCGGCGAGTCCCCGTAGCCAGGCAGGTCGGGTGCGATGCAGGCGAAGGTGGGCCCGAGCCGGTCGATCTGCTGCGACCACGCTGTCGCGCTGGAGCCGATGCCGTGCAGGAGCAGGAGCGTCGGCCCGCGGCCGGCGGAGAGGACGTGCAGGCGGCTCATGGCGTCGTCAGATCCCGGTCAGCTCGCCGCCGTCGACGAGGAAGCCTGCGCCCGTGACGAAGCCGGTCGCCTCCGCACAGAGCGAGGTGACGAAGCGCCCGAAGTCGTCGGGGCGGCCCATCGCCCGGTCCTTCACCCCCAGCTCCCGGGCCCGGCCGGTGTCGTGCGGGCCGGCGAAGACGGCGTTGATCGTCACCTTGCGCTGGTGGAGCGCCGGCGCGGCACTCTTGGCCCAGGCCCAGAGGGCGCTGCGTGCCGCGGCCGACAGGCAGAGGAAGGGCTTCGGTGCCTTCACGCTCGTCGACGACACGATCACGATGCGGCCCCAGCCGCGCTCGGCCATCGGCACCCTGGCGGCGTTGATCAGCCGCACGGCGGGATAGAAGGTGGACTCGAAGGCCGATGCGAAGTCCGCTTCGCTCGCCTCCAGCGGCAGGATCGGGCGCGGCCCGGGTGTGTTGACGACCGCGACATCGAGGCGGCCGAACGCCGCCAGCGCGGCGTCGACCGCCCGCTGCGGCATGGCCGGGTCGAGCAGGTCGCCGGCAAGGACCTTGCAGCGGCCCGGATGGACCGTCTCAAGCTCGTGCAGCGCCGCGCTGGCACGCGCCACGGCGACCACGTTGGCACCTTCGGCGAGCAACGCCTCCGCCGTGGCGCGACCGAGCCCGCGCGAAGCGCCGGTGACGATCGCCACCCTTCCGTTCAGGCCGAGGTCCACGTGCCCGCCATCGTCCGTCGAACCCGGATCGTAGAATGTTGCATACCACCCACCGGCGGGCCTGCTCCTGCGGGCTCACGCATTGGCGACCTCACCGATCCCCAGCCTGGTTCGTTCCGAGAGCCTCGCCCAGCAGGGCTACGACACCATCCGGCGGGCCATCCGCGACGGCAAGATCCCGCGCCGCCAGCTGTTTTCCGAGAGCTCGCTGGCCGAATCGCTCGGCGTCTCGCGCACCCCGGTTCGCGAGGCGCTTCTCAACCTGTTCCGGGACGGCGTCGTCGAGATCGTGCCGAAGCGCGGCTACCGTCTCGCCGAGCTCGACGAGGCCGCGATCAGCGAGATCCGCCTGCTTCGCGTCGCCCTCGAGCAGCTCGTCGTCGGCCGCCTGTGCGCGACCTGCACGCCGGCGCAGATCCGCGAGCTGCGCACCATCCTCAAGGGCGCCGCCTCGAAAGGCCGGGGTCGCAGCCAGGCCGACATGTACAGCATCGACGAGGCCTTCCACATCCGCATGGCCGAGATGGCCGGGCTGCTGCAGATCCGCCGCGAGCTGCTCAGCGTGCGCGGCAAGATGTACCTCATCGCCAGCGGCACCGAGGTCGCCTCGACGCGCAACGACGCCGTCATGCGCGAGCACGAGGCGCTGGTCGACGCGCTCGAGCGGCACGACTGCAAGGCGGCGAGGCGGGCGATCACGGACCATGTCGGGCGCTCGATCGATGCGTTTGCGACGGCGCGGGGCCGGCAGGCGGGGCAGCCGCGGCTGGATCGCCTCTCGTGAGCTCGGCGTCGGCAATGCAGCGGTAGTAGCGCTCGTTGGCCCAGCCGCAGGAGCGCGCGAAGTACATCAGGGCCATCGGGTGCGCCCCGGCCAGCCACAGCGTGCCGATGTCGCGGGCGCGAACCGCGGCGCGCAGGCGATCGTCGAGCGGGGAAGCGGCGAGCACGGCCTCGGGGTCGCTCGCGAACTCCCCCTGGCGGTGGCCGCGGGTGACGTCGATCAGGAATTGCGTCAGCGCCGCGCCGTTCATGCCTGCTCCCAGAGCAGCTGGTGAACGCCGGCATCCCAGCCCGGTGCGAAGGGCAGGCAGTTGACGACCGTGGGCCGTCGCGGATGCACAGCGCCGGCCACCGCCACCCAGTTGCGGATCTCGTGCGTTCCGTTGCCCGAGGCGTCGAGCACCGGGTCGGGGTAGCTGCAGGCCTGCTCGAGGTCGGCGTCGGCGAGCGCCTTCATGAATCCGGCATCGAAGGCCGGATCGTTGCGCTCCATCCCGGGCGCCCCGACGGTGTGCGAGAGGCCGCCGGTGGCGAGCAGGCCAACCCGCCGGTCAAGCGTCGACCGGCCGAGCGCGGCCGCCACGGCGGCGCCGAGCTCACGGCAGCGCTGCAGCGTCGGCAGCGGCGGGAAGATGCTGTTGATGATGATCGGCACGATGGCGACGTCGGCGCCGATGCCGAGCTGCGCCAGCGGCAGCGTGGTGCCGTGGTCGAGGCGAAGCTCGCTGGAGTGGGCCGGATCGAACCCCTCCACGTAGAGCGCCCGGACCAGGGCCTCGGCCAGGGCAGGGTCGCCGCGCCGCGTCACCGGCGCGAGGTTGAATTGCGGCTCTGGAAAGGCGGCGTGGCTGTCGCCGATGCCGACGACGAAGGGCGGCGCCAGGCGCGGCTGCAGGTTGACGATGTGCTCGCTGGTGAAGACGACGATCGTCTCGATGCCGGCCGCGACGAACGCCTGGTTCAGCCGGGTGAAGCCGGCCAGGGTCGCCGACCGGTCCTCCGCAGAGGCGCGGTCCGGCCACATCGTCATGTAGGGGAAGTGGACGGTGGCTGCGGCGAGCACCTTGGCCTCCGGATTCAGAAGAAGACGCTGAGGCCCTGCTCGCCGAGCGCCTGCCGGTCGAGCACGACGCGCCGCCGAAGCAGCCGCAGCTCGCCGTCGGCGCCGACGAGCCGGTCGGTGCGCTCGCCGCTGAACTGCTGCTCCATGTTCCAGCGGTACTGCAGGAGCAGCAGGTTGCTGCGGGCCACGACCGTGCCTTCCTCCTCGCGGTGCGCGTCGACGATCTGCACGAAGTAGCGCAGCCGCGAAGGCGGCCGCTCCACCCAGGACAGCTTGCTCTCGAGCTTGGCCACGCGCGCCTTCAGCAGCGCGAGGTCCTCGTCGTAATAGCCCAGCTCGTCCTCGCGCGTGACGAGCCCCTCCATCGTCGAGGTCGTGACGGGCACCCGGTACGAGACCGCGCTGTCCATCGTCTCCAGCCACTCGCGGTAGCGCCGGTCCTGCAGCAGCAGGACTTCGCGCCGGTAGAAGCTCTCGAGCGCGCTCCAGAGGGCGTCGTGCGACGCGTCAGGGGCCATCGCGGTCCGCCATCACGGTGGCGTAATGCCGGTAGAAGGCGCGCTGGTTTGCCTCGGTCATCAGCATGTCGCTGCAGCTACCGGGGAAGGGCGGCCCGTACCGGTCGGTCGTGGGCGCTTCGCGCCCGAGGCCCATCCGGTAGTTGAAGCTGCCCTGCCGTCCGATGTGGCCGCGCATCGCGTCCTGAACGCTCTGCCAGATGTCGCCGTCGTCCTGCTCGAAGATGCCACCCGGGCCGAAGGCGAGCGAGTACTGCTTCCGGACGGCGGTCTTTAGTTCGGCCGGCAGGGCCTTGTCGACGATGCACCACGAGTGCACCTCGATCCGGTCGACGCCGCGGGGATGCCAGACCCGGAAGGCGCGAAAACGGGCGCTGTCGAGGAACGACATGTTCGGGAACAGGGTGCCGACGCCGATCGGGACGAAGGCGTTGGCCGCCTCGCCGTGCTTCGCGACCAGCTCCGAGCGCATCTGCTTCATGAAGCCGTCGTACTCGGTCTGCACGGCGGTCCCTTGCTGCGCGCCGCCGCGCTCGCTGCCGATGGAGTGGCCGTTGCCGGTCTGGATGCAGTAGCCCTCGTTCGTGAGCTGGCTGCGGAAGCCCATCTCGACGCCGGCACCGTGCGTCGAAGGCACGTGATAGTGGTCCCCGGCGAAGTTCTCGGCCGGGATCTTCCAGTTGACCTGGATCGTCCACTTGTGCACGCCGCCGATGGCCTCGGTGCCGCCGTCCATGCGCGACAGCATGAGCTCCAGGTAGAAGCCCATGTCGCCGAGGTAGTCGCGCAAGCTCGCTGCCTGCGGATCCCAGGTCGCGAAGATCATGCCGTGGAAGGTGTCCACCTGCGGCACCTCGCGCAGGCCGTACTGGCTGCGGTCGAAGGCGTCGCCGTAGGCCGCGCTCATGCGCGGCACGCCCATGAGCTTGCCCTCGTTGCTGAAGGTCCAGGCGTGGTAGGGGCAGCTGAAGCTCGCCGCCGTGCCGGAATCGACGCGGCAGATCTTCGCGCCGCGGTGGGTGCAGCTGTTCAGGAAGGCACGCAGGCGGCCGGTCTTGTCGCGAACGACGATCACCGGGTCCTCGCCCATGGTCGTCGTGAAGAAGGAAGCCTTCTGGGGCAGGGCGCTCTCGTGGCCCAGGTACAGCCAGCACTTCGCGAAGATGCGCTCCTGCTCGAGCCGGTAGATGGCCTCCTCGACGAACAGCCTGCGGCTGACGGCCGAGCCGTCGGCGGACATCAGCTCGGCGGCCGCGAAGGAGCCGATCCGCGCGTCCACGCTCACCAGGGGCGGCAGCGGCGTCCTGGCCGGCCTGCCGGCGGTCGCGACCTTGTCGGTGTCACTCATCGGTGCGTTCATCGAAGCAGGTGCATGGGTGGAGGCAGGGCCGGTCAGGCGCGCGGGCCGCGGACGGCGGCGCCGCCATCCAGGGCAAGAACGCTTCCCGTCGCGGTTCGCAAGCCGGCGTCGGACGCGAGGAACACGTAGGCACCCGCGTAGTCGTCGGCGCTGGCGATCGCCTGCAGCGGCACCTGCGCCGGCGTGGGGCTGCCGGTGCTGGCTCCCTGGCCGAGGCTCTCGAGGCCGCGCAGGCCGGTGGGCACGTAGCCCGGCGCCACGGCGTTGACGCGGACGGCCGGCGCGAGTTCCAGGGCCAGCTGCTTCGTCAGGCCGTTGACCGCATGCTTGGCCGCCACGTAGAGCGGGCCGCCGAAGCCGGCATGGGTGCCCGAGATCGAGCTCGTGAAGATGATGCAGCCGCGCGAGTCCGTCAGCGCGTCGACGGCGGCGCGGGCGCCCAGCAGGTAGCCCTTGACGTTGACGGCGAAGAGCTCCTCGAAGGCCGCGTCCAGCTCGGCCGCGGAGAAGGCGCGCAGGGGGCGCCGGTTGTCGTAGATACCGGCATTGCCCACGAACGCGTCGAGGCGGCCGAACCGGCTCAGCGCCAGATCCACCGCGGCCTGGTTGTCGGCGGGGGATCGCACGTCGCCGACGATGCCGGCATAAACGCCGTCACCCGGCTGGCTCGCCAGATGCGACCCGACGCGGTCGAGGCCGATCACGTTGGCCCCCTCGGCCAGGAAGCGGCGGGCGACGGCCAGACCGATCCCGCTCGCGGCCCCGGTCACCAGCGCAGTCTTTCCCTCGAGCTGACGCGTCATGGAGTTTCCGGGCGATGCCTCGTAGTATTCTAGCGTAGTATGCTACCAGTCCGCGTGCCGCCGTCGCGCCGCCACACCCAAGGAGTTCGGATGAAGAAGAAGCTGTCGATCCTGCTGCTGGCCCTGGCGTCGAGCACGGCCGGAGCGGAGGTGGTGGTGGGCGTGTCGGTGAGCACCACCGGGCCGGGTGCCTCGCTCGGCGTGCACGTGCAGAAGGCGATCGCCCTCTTCCCGAAGACGGTGGGCGGCGAGCCGGTCCGCTACGTCGTCCTCGACGACACCAGCGATCCCACGGTCGGCGCCAGGAACGCGCGCCGGTTCGCGACCGAAGACAAGGTCGACGTGATCATCGGCTCGAGCACGGTGCCGGTGGCGCTGGCCCAGGGCGGGGTGGCGAGCGAGGCGCGCATCCCGTTCATCGCCCTGTGCCCGATTCCCATCGACCCGGCGAAGCAGGCCTACCTGTTCGCCGTGCCGCAGCCGATTCCGCTGATGGTGAGCGCGGTCGTCGAGCACATGCAGGCAGCGAAGGTGAAGACGGTCGGCTTCATCGGCTTCTCGGATTCCTGGGGCGACCTGAACTACAACCACATGAAAGGCGCCGGCACGGCCGCCGGCGTGGAGGTCATGACCAACGAGCGCTACGCGCGCGGCGACACCTCGGTCACCGGGCAGATGCTCAAGGTGCTGGCGACCAACCCGGACGCTATCTTCGTCGGCGCCTCCGGCACGCCGGCGGCGCTGCCGCAGCTCGCCGCGCTGGAGCGCGGCTACCGCAAGCAGATCTACCACACGCACGGCGTCGTCAACCCCGACTTCATCCGCCTCGGCGGCAAGAGCGTCGAGGGCGTGATCGCGCCGACCGGGCCGGTGGTCGTCGCCGAGCAGCTTCCGGCCAGCGACCCGCTGAAGGCGACCGGCATGGAGTACCTGAAGCAGTACGAAGGCGCCTACGGCCCGGGCAGCCGCAACGCCTTCGCCGCCTACGCCTGGGACGCCGGCCTGATCCTGCAGGCCGCGCTTCCGCTGGCGCTCAAGGCGACCAAGCCGGGCACGCCCGCCTTCCGCGACGCGCTGCGCGATGCGATCGAGGCCGGCAAGGACGTGAAGGGCACGCACGCCGTCTACAACATGAGCGCCACCGACCACTACGGCGTCGACAAGCGTGCCCGCGTGCTCGTGCGCGTCGAGAACGGCGACTGGAAGCTGGTTCGCTGAACCCGAGACGAACCATGAACGGATTCAAGGTCACCCGCCTTGCCGAGACCGAACTCGTGTCCTACGGGCCGCAGAGCGACCTGCGCGTGCTCATCGGCGACGAGTCGCGAAGCACCCCGATCCGGGCCGCGCTGCAGACCTGCCAGCCCGGCTACGACGTGCCGTACCACAGCCACCCCTACATCGAGTACCTGATGGTCCTCGACGGCGGCGCCACCTTCAACATCGAGATCGACGGCGTGCAGAAGGTGACGCTGCAGAAGGGCGACACGGTCGAGCTGCACCCGGGCGTCTGGCACGCCTTCACGACCTCGCCGACGGAAGTCACGCGCCTGCTCGGAATCCATCTGTCGCCGGAGCGGATCGTCCATTACAAGCCGGGCGTCAAGACCGACGCGCGCGGCTTTCGCGTCAGCGAGGCGGCCGAAGCGTCCGAGTCCGCTTCCGGCGGCTGACCGGGCCGGTGTCGGCCGAGGCTGCACGCCGCAGGGCCGCCGGGACGCACTTGTTCCAGCTCGCGGTGGTCGGCTTCGGGGCGATGGGCCAGGAACTGGCGCGGGTGCTGCAGTCCGGGACCGACGCGCAGATGCAGCCGGCGCAGATCGTCGCCACGGCGCGTTCGCTCGAGCGCGTCAGGCAGGTCGCGGCGCAGCTCACGCCCTCGGCCCGCGTGCTGACGGAGGTCGACCTGTCGCCGCCGCATCGGCCGGATCTGCTCGTGGAATGCGCCGGCCACGCCGCTCTCCTGACGCACGTCGTCCCCGCCTTGCGCGCGGGCATCCCCTGCGTCGTGGCGTCGACCGGCGCCATGCACGAGGCCGACACCCTGGTGCGCCTCGAGGAGGCGGCGCGTGCCGGAGGCACCAGGGTCCAGCTCGTCGCCGGTGCCGTCGGCGCCATCGATGCGCTCGACGCGGCACGCGTCGGCGGCCTCGACAGGGTGCGCTACGTCGGCCGGAAGCCGCCGCGCAGCTGGGAAGGCACCCCGGCCGACGGCGTGTGCGTGCTGTCCGGGCTCACCGCGCCATGCGTCGTCTTCGAGGGCAGTGCCCGGCAAGCGGCGAGGTCGTTCCCGAAGAACGCCAACGTCGCTGCCACCATCGCCCTGGCCGGGCTGGGCCTCGACCGCACCGAGGTGCGGCTGATCGCCGATCCCGGCGTCGAGCGCAACGTCCACTGGCTGGAAGCCACGGGTGCGTTCGGGCGCCTCGAGATGCACCTCGAGAACCTGCCGTTGCCGGGCAACGCACGGACCTCGGCCCTGACGGTCTACAGCCTGGCGCGCGCGGTGCGCAACGCATCGGCTTTCGTGGTCTTCTGAGCGGGCCGCGCCCCTCCGCCGCAGGCACGCGCGCGCTTGGCAGAGTCGCTAGCGCCGGACGACGTAGCGGCTGATCCGCGGCGGCTCGTCGGGCTGGTGGAAGGCCAGGCGCCGCTCGCGCAGGGCGAGGTCGGCAGCAGTGGCGCGGTGAAAGCGCCGCAGATGCTCGGTCCAGGATTCGTCGACGATCTCCTCGACGAAGCGCTCCGGCGCCCCGATGTCGTGCAGCAGCTCCCAGCCGATCGCGCCCTGGCTCAGGCGCGCCCGCCGCGTCTCCTGCAGCACCCGCACGAAGGCATCGGCGCGGGCCGGATCGATGAGGTACTCGATGGTCGTGACGACGCGCCCGCCTTCCTGCGGCACGACCGTCGGCTGGGCCGCCCAGCCGGCCCGCGCCGGGCTCATGTCGGCCTCCTCGTCGGCGCTGTCGGTGACGAAGCGGACGACCAGCAGCATCAGCAGCGTCCCGGCGGCCGCCGAGGACAGCAGCGCGGTCTGGATCGTGCCGACCGTGGCCACCTGGCCCCACAGCGCCGCGCCGAGCGCGCTGGCGCCCATGATCGCCATCTGGTAGCTCGCCATGCCGCGGGCCCGGACCCAGTTCGGCAGCGACATCTGCGCCGACACCGCGAGCGAGTTGGCGACGGTGATCCAGGCCATGCCGGCGGCCACCATCGCCGGCACGGCGACCCAGGCGCTCGGGGCGACCGCCATCACCGCGGTGGCGAGCGACTGCACGACGGCACCGCCGATCACGAGCTGGTCGCGTCCGTAGGCCTGGCGCAGGCGCGGCAGGCCGAGCACGGCGACGATGGCGCCGGCACCCATGCAGGCGAGCAGGAGGGTGAAGGTCCCGGCATCGCCGCCGGCCAGGCCGCGCGCCACCAGCGGCAGCAGCGCCAGCAGGGCCGTGGAGTTGAAGAAGAAGAGCGAGACCCGCGACAGCACCGCCCGCATGCGCGGCGACTGGCGCACGAACTGGACGCCGACGCGCATGGCGCTGATGAGGCGCTCGCGCCCGAGCGGATTCTTCGGGTGCTCGTGGCGCCAGCGCAGGATCACGAAGGCCGAGAGCAGCGACAGCACGGCGTTCAACGCGAACACCCAGACGCTGCCGGCGCTGGCGATGAGGGCGCCGGCGACGAGCGGCCCGACGATGCGCGACAGGTTCATCGCCATGCCGTTGAGCGCGAGCGCCGAGGCGAGCTGCTCCCGCGGCACCAGCTCCGGCACGATGGCCGCGAACACGGGCCAGCGCAGGGCCAGGCCGATGCCGTTGGCGAAGACGAGCACCAGCAGCAGCGGCGCGGTCATCAGCCCGGCGGCGGTGACGGCGCAGAGGGCGGCGGCGGTGAGGGCCAGCCAGAACTGGGTCGCCACCAGCCAGCGCCGCCGGTCGAGGATGTCGGCCAGGGCTCCGCTGGGCAGCCCGAGCAGGAACACCGGCAGGGTCGAGGCCGACTGCACGAGCGCGACCCAGATCGGCTTGGTCGTCAGGCCGGTCATCGTCCACGCCGCGGCCACGTCGTTCATCCACATGCACAGGTTGGCGGTGAGCCAGGTGCTCCAGAGCAGGCGGAACACCGGCACGCTCAAGGGCTGCAGCGCGCTCGCGGAGCGGAGCGACGGCGCCCGCGGCGCCGGCACGGCCTCGGGTTCGATGGACGGCATGGGAGCCGGAATTGTCGGCCCCGGCGGCACACCGTGGCGGGCCGGGGCCGTCGTCGCGTCTGGTTTGGCCTCGGAATCCATGGACGACCCCGTCGCCACGCTCTACCGCCAGGAAAGCCGGCGCGTGTTCTCGACCCTGGTGCGGCTGCTCGGGAGCTTCGACCTGGCCGAGGACGCCCTGCACGACGCCTTCGTGGCCGCCTCCGAGCGGTGGCCGGCGCAGGGCGTGCCGGCGCGGCCGGTGCCCGGGCTCGTCTCGGCGGGGCGCTTTCGGGCCATCGATCGCCTGCGCCGCGAGGGGCGTTTCGTCGCCTTCGACGACGCGGCCGAGCCCGTCCAGGGGCCGGCCGACCCGGCGCCGGCTGGGCCGTTCGCCGAGACGCGGGAGATGCTCGCCGGTGGCTTAAGGGTTCGGGGCCGGTGTTGCCGCCCCCGTGCTCGAAGGGGTTTCGGCGAGCCGGCACCGGGGCGGCGTGCCGATAATGAATCGCACGCCCGCTCTCGTGCCGGGCAACCCGAGCCGGCGCACCCACCTCGTACAGGCTATGTCCCACACGGATGCTCCCTGGCCGACCACGACTCCGGAGGCCCGTCTTGCGTCGGTGCCGGACAAGGTGTCGGTCCGTGACTCGCTGAGCCCGGGGACGCGGCTCGGCGAGTTCGAGATCGTCCGCGTGCTCGGCACCGGCGGCTTCGGCATCGTCTACCTGGCGCGCGACCACGTGCTGCAGCGCGAGGTCGCGATCAAGGAATACATGCCTTCGGTGCTGGCGCGGCGCGGCGAGGGCGCCATGGTGTCCATGCGGTCGAGCAGATGCGCCGACACCTTCGCCAGGGGCCTCGAGTCGTTCCTCAGCGAAGCCCGCCTGCTCGCCAGCTTCGACCACCCGTCGCTGGTCAAGGTGCACCGCTTCTGGCGCAGCAACGGCACTGCGTACATGGCGATGCAGTACTACCCGGGACTGACGCTGAAGGAGGCCCGGTCGGCCATGGTCGCGGCGCCGGGCGAGGCCTGGCTGGAAGCCTTCGTGCAGCCGATCCTCGGCGCCCTCGAGCTCCTGCACGGCGAGGGCGTGTACCACCGCGACATCGCGCCCGACAACATCATGATGCTGCCGGACGGGCAGCCGGTCCTGCTCGACTTCGGCTGTGCCCGGCGCGTCGTCGCCCACGCGGCGCAGTCGTTCACGGCGCATCTCAAGCCCCAGTTCGCGCCGGTCGAGCAGTACGCCGACGAGGCCGGCCTGCGCCAGGGGCCCTGGACCG
>NZ_JANODC010000228.1:0-5414 GCF_031412495.1 Rhizobacter sp.
TGATGCTCTTCGTCGGCTGCTTCCTCGAGCCGACGGCGGCGATCACGATCCTGGTCCCGATCCTGCTGCCGATCGCCACGCAGCTGGGCGTCGACCCGGTCCACTTCGGACTCGTGATGGTGCTGAACCTGATGATCGGGCTGCTGCACCCGCCGATGGGCATGGTGCTGTTCGTGCTCGCCCGCGTCGCCAACCTGTCGTTCGAGCGCACGACCATGGCCATCCTGCCCTGGCTCGTTCCCTTGCTCCTCAGCCTGGTCGTAATCACCTACGTGCCGTCGCTGGTGCTCTGGCTGCCGAAGATGTTCTTCTGAGCTGGCCGCCGCCGGCGGCGCGGCTCAACGCCGGGCCGGGTCGAAGTGCTTGCGCAGGCCGGCCCAGCAGCGGAAATAGTCGTCCTGCAGCTCGGCCGCCTCGAGGGCCTGCCGCGTCGGCCGCCAGACCTGCCGGCTTTCGAACATGAAGGCCATGGTGTCGGTGATGACGTCGGGCTTCGACAGGTCGGCGCGGCTCGCCTTCTCGAAGGTCTCGGCGTCCGGACCGTGCCCGGTCATGGCGTTGTGCAGGCTGGCCCCGCCGGGCAGGAAGCCCTCGGCCTTGGCGTCGTAGCGGCCGTGGATCAGGCCCATGAACTCGCTGGCGACGTTGCGGTGGAACCAGGGCGGCCTGAAGGTGTCCTGCATCGCCAGGGTGCGCGGCGGGAAGACGACGAAGTCGATGTCGCTCGTGCCCGGCACCGCCGAGGCGCTGTGCAGGACGAGGAAGATCGACGGGTCCGGGTGGTCGTAGCTGATCGAGCCGATGGCGTTGAAGTGGCGTAGGTCGTACTTGTAGGGCACGTGGCTGCCGTGCCAGGCGACGACGTCGAACGGCGAGTGGTCGATGCGCGTCGTCCACAGGTGGCCCATGAACTTCGCGACCAGCTCGTGCGGCTCGTCGCTGTCCTCGTAGGCAGCGATGGGCGTCAGGAAGTCGCGCGGGTTGGCGAGGCCGTTCGAGCCGATCGGGCCGAGGTCGGGCAGGCGGAACGGCGCGCCGTGGTTCTCGCAGACGTAGCCGCGCCCTTCGCCGTCGGGCAGCTCTACCTTGAAGCGGACGCCGCGCGGGATGACGACGATCTCCTGCGGCTCGGCATCGATGACGCCGAGCTCGGTGACGAAGCGGTGCCGGCCCTGCTGCGGCACGACCAGCAGCTCGCCGTCGGCGCTGTAGAAGGCGCGTTTGTGCATCGACCGGTTGGCCGCGTACAGGTGCAGCGCCGCGCCCGACTGGGCGCGCACGTCGCCGTTGCCCGCGAAGGTGACCAGCCCGGCGAGGAAGTCGATGCCGGCCTCGGGCATCGGCAGCGGGTTCCAGCGCAGCTGGTTCGGCGGCGTGGGCAGGCCGGCGTCTTCGCCGAAGTCGCTGATCAGGCGGCCGTCGCCGGCACGCTCGAAGGGCGGGTGCATCGCCGCCGGGCGGATGCGGTAGAGCCAGGTGCGCCGGTTGTCGGCGCGCGGTGCCGTGAACGACGTGCCGGAAAGCTGCTCGGCGTAGAGCCCGTAGGCGCAACGCTGCGGCGAGTTGCGGCCGACGGGCAGGGCGCCTTCGAGCGCCTCGGTCGCGAACTCGTTGCCGAAGCCCGACTGGTACGCCGTCATCTCAGCGGGTCTCCAGAACGCCGCGGCGGACCTGGTCGCGCTCGATCGACTCGAACAGCGCCTTGAAGTTGCCCTCGCCGAAGCCGTCGTCGCCCTTGCGCTGGATGAACTCGAAGAACACCGGGCCGAGCACCGTCTTCGAGAAGATCTGCAGCAGCAGGCGCGGCTTGCCGGCCTCGGTCGTGCCGTCGACGAGGATGCCGCGCGTCTTCAGCTCGGCCATCGGCTGGCCGTGCCCGGGCAGCCGCTCGTCGAGCATCTCGTAGTACACGTCGTTCGGCGGGTCCATGAGCGGCACGCCGGCAAGGGCGAGCTTGTCGATCGTGGCAGCTAGGTCGTCGGTGAGCAGGGCCACGTGCTGGATGCCCTCGCCGTTGAACTGCATCAGGAATTCCTCGATCTGCCCCGAGCCCTTCTTCGACTCCTCGTTGAGCGGGATGCGGATCCGGCCGTCGGGCGCGGTCATCGCCTTCGACGTGAGCCCGGTGTACTCGCCCTGGATGTCGAAGTAGCGGATCTCGCGGAAGCTGAAGAGGCGCTCGTAGAAGTCGGCCCAGAACGCCATGCGGCCGCGGTAGACGTTGTGCGTCAGGTGGTCGACGAGCTTCAGGCCGTGCCCGACAGGATGCCGGTCGACGCCGTCGAGGAACTCGAAGTCGATGTCGTAGATCGAGCGCCCGTCCTCGAAGCGGTCGATCAGGTAGAGCGGCGCCCCGCCGATGCCCTTGATCGCCGGCAGGCGCAGCTCCATCGGCCCGGTCGGGATCTCCACCGGCTGGGCGCCGAGGGCGAGCGCCCGCTCGTAGGCCTTGTGCGAGTCGCGGACGCGAAACGCCAGGCCGCACGCCGAGGGCCCGTGCTCGGCGGCGAAGTAGGCGGCGAGGCTCTTCGGCTCGCGGTTGACGATGAAGTTGATGTCGCCCTGGCGGTAGAGGAGCACGTCCTTCGACCGGTGCTTCGCCACCAGCGTGAAGCCCAGCTTCTCGAAGGCAGGCTCCAGGACGCCGGCCGTCGGGGCGGCGAACTCGACGAATTCGAAGCCCAGCAGGCCCATCGGGTTGTCGAACAGGTCGGCCATCGGATGCTCCGCGCGCGTCGCGGGCAGGTCAGCCCACGCGCTCCAATTCTGTCCGGAACTTCTCGCCCCGGCTGGCATAGGAGGTCGCGATGCGGGCCAGGTTCGCGACCTCGTCGTCGCTCAGCTCGCGCACCCGCTTGGCCGGCGCGCCGAGGATCAGCGAGCGGTCCGGGAAGCTCTTGCCCTCGGTCACGACGGCGCCGGCGCCGACCAGGCAGCCCTTGCCGATCACCGCGCCGTTCATGACCACCGACTGGATGCCGATCAGCGAGCCTTCGTGCACCGTGCAGCCGTGCAGCATGGCCTGGTGGCCGACGGTCACGCGGGGTCCGATGTCGAGCGGGAAGCCCGGGTCGGCGTGCAGCACCGCGCCCTCCTGCACGTTCGAGTCGGCGCCGATGCGGATCGGCTCGTTGTCGGCGCGCGCCGTCGCGCCGGCCCAGACGCTGGCCCGCTCGCCGAGCACGACCCGGCCGATGAGCGTCGCCTCGGCGGCGACGTAGGCCGAGGCCGGCACCTCGGGGGAATGGCCGTCGATCCGGTAGAGCGCCATGGTCGCCTTTCGCAGCTGTCGAATGTCGATGATGTCCGAGGTCGAGACTACCCGACCTCGGCGTCTCCCTGCTTGCCCCTCCGGAGACCGGCAAGGACTTCCTCCGTGTGCTCGCCGACCGCTGCCAGCGGGTGGCGCACGCCCGGACGGCGGCCATCCATCAGCAGCGGCAGGAGCACGGCCTGGGTCAGTCCGCCGTCTTCCGTCTGCATCGGCACGACGCCGCCGCTTTCGCGCAGGTGCGGGTCGTCGAGGAGCTGGTCGGGGCGGACGATCGGCGCGTACGGAATCCCGGCGGCCTCGAGCTGCGGCGTGAGCTCGGCCAGGCGATGCCCGGCGAGGATCGCGGCCAGGCGCGGCAGGAACTCCGACCGCCGGACGACCCGTTGCGCGTTCGTCGCCAGCGCCGGATCACCCGCCAGTTCCGGGCTGCCGAGCACGCGGCACAGGTTCAGGAACTGCCGGTCGCTGACCGCACCGATGAAAAGCTGCTCGTCGTCGGCAAGGCTGAAGACGTCGTACACGCTCCACGAGGAGACGCGCGCCGGCATCGGCGCCGGCGGCTCGCCGGTCATCAGGTACTGCTGCATGTGCTGCGCGGCGAGGAAGACGCAGTTCTCGAACAGCGCGCTCCGGATTTCCTGGCCGCGGCCGCTGCGCTCGCGCTCGCGCAGCGCAGCGAGCACGCCGATGGCGCCGAACATGCCGCCCATGATGTCGTTCACCGACGAGCCGGCGCGCAGCGGCCGCCCCGGCGGCCCGGTCATGTACGACAGGCCGGCCATCATCTGGACCACCTCGTCCAGAGCGAGCCGGTTCTCGTAGGGGCCGGGCAGGAAGCCCTTGTGCGAGACGTAGACCAGGCGGGGGTTGGCCTTCGCCAGCATCGCGTAGCCCAGGCCGAGCGACTCCATCAGGCCGGGCCGGAAGTTCTCGATGAGCACGTCGCTGCCGGTGATCAGCTCGAGCGCGGCGGCATGCCCTTCGGCCGCATGGATGTCGAGGACGATGCTCTTCTTGTTGCGGTTGAAGGCACGGAAGAAGCCGATGCCGATGCCTGGCAGCGTGCGCGTCTTGTCGCCGCCGGGCGGCTCGACCTTGATCACCTCGGCGCCGAGGTCGGCGAGGATCATGCCGCACGCGGGCCCCATCACCATGTGCGTGAACTCGACGATGCGGACGCCGGCCAGGGGCAGGCCGCTCGGTGGCGGGGCGGTCACGACAGCGCCTTCGCGCCTGCAGCAGCGGACGGGTGCGGGTTCACGTTCGGATCTCTCCCGGTGCCGGACGTCTCCCGGCCAGCACCGACTGTAGAAAGCTTTCTGTCCTCCCGGACCAGTTCTTTCCGTATGCAGGGAGGGCCACAATCCGCTGGCGTCGATCCCGTGGGGCTGCAGATGATCCAGGAAGTGGCTCGCCCAGGAAGTCCGGCCGGCCGGACCTTCGCGCTCCTGATGACCGACATCGTCGGCAGCACCGAACTCGCCATGAGCCTGGGCGACGCGGCGATGGCCGAGGTCTGGAAGCAGCACGACGCCGTCGCGCGCACCTTGCTGCAGCAATGCCGGGGCCGCGAGATCGACCGCAGCGACGGCTTCCTCCTGCTGTTCGAGGCGGCCGCCGATGCGGTCTCGTTCGCGCTCGGCTACCACCGCGTCCTGGCCTCGTTGCCGGTGCCGCTCGCGTCGCGGGCCGGGCTGCACGTCGGCCTCGTGGGCCTGCGCGAGAACAGCCCGGAGCACGTCGCCCTGGGCGCGAAGTCGCTCGAGGTCGACGGCGTCGCCAAGGCGGTCGCCGCCCGCGTCATGTCGCTGTCGGCCGGTGGGCAGACGATCCTGACCACCGAGGCCGTCCGGGCCCTCGGCCCGACCCGGCACCGCCTGCAGAGCCATGGCCACTGGCGGCTGAAGGGCGTGATCGATCCGGTCGAGCTGTTCGAGGTCGGCGACGAGGCGGCACCATTCACGCCGCCTGCGGACCACCCGAAGTGCTACCGCGTCGTCAGGCAGGGCGAGACCTGGCTTCCCCTGCGCGAGGTCCGGCACGGCCTGCCGGCCGAGCGCGACGAATTCGTCGGCCGCAAGGAGGTGCTGCTCGACCTTGCCGCGCGCTTCGACGGCGGCGCGCGCCTGGTCTCGCTGCT
>NZ_JANODC010000229.1:0-8711 GCF_031412495.1 Rhizobacter sp.
GCACGGCCGGGGCCATCGACCTGGGCAGCGGCGGTGTCATCACGCTCGCCGGCAACCTCAGCGCGGCCGGCGGCAACCGCTCCGGTGCCGGCGCGGCCGGCGCCGGCGCCGCGATCCGGGTCCAGGCCCCCGTCCTGCTCAACGCCGCCACCGTGACTTTGAACAGCGGCGGCGGCAGCGCCGGCCTCGGTGCCGGCGGCGACGTCGACTTCGACGCCGCCGTGGACTCCACCGGCGCGGCGCGCGCCCTGGTCGTCAACAGCAACGCGCAGACGCGCTTCGGCGGCGCCGTCGGCGCCGTAAGCAGCCTGTCGGCGCTGACGACCAACGCTGGCGGCAGCACCCGCATCGATGGCGGATCGGTGCGCACCACCGGCGCCATGAGCTTCAACGACCCGGTCTCGCTCGGCGCCGACACCCGCCTCGACAGCGGTGCCGGCGCGATGAGCTTCGCCGCCGTCGACGGCGCCTTCCGGCTGGCGGCGACGAGCACCGGCAACGCGACCTTCGGCGGCGCCATCGGCGGCGCGACGCCGCTCGACAGCCTCGCCGTCGACGCGCACACGATCACGATCGGCTCGGTCAGCGTCGGCGACCCGACCGGCGCCGGCATCGGCCTGCTGGCGGCGCGCAACATCGTCACCACGAACAGCACCTTGCTGTCGAACGGCGCGCCGATCACGTGGGTCGCCAATCCGGGCGGCGGCACGCCGGGCAACTACCGCGGCATCCGCCTCACCAACGCTGTCGTCGACGCCGGCGGCGGCTCCATCACGATGACCGGCACGGGCGGCACGACCGGCGTCAACAACATGGGCGTGCAGGTCGTCGACAGCACCCTGCGCGCGAGCGGCAGCGGTCGCATCACCCTGACCGGCCGCGGCGGCGCGGGCGCGAGCCGCGGCGTCTCGGTCACCGGCTCGGCGCCCGGGCAGACGGTGACGACCGTGAACGGCGACATCACTTTCACCGGCACCGGGTCGGGAACGACGCTCGACACGCTGTCCGCGGACGTGACCTGGAACGGCTTCGACGAGTCGACGCTGCGCGCCGGCGGCAGCGGCGTGGTGCGCCTGGTCGGCCTCGGCACCAGCGACTACAACGGCGTGACGATCGGCGCCACGACGACGCCGTTCGACTACTACGGCCCGGCGCTGAACCGCTGGCAGGTGTCGACCGCCAGCAACCTCGTCTACACGCTCGCGGGCATCGCCAAGAGCACGGGCGGCGACGGCACGTGGACGATCACGGCGCCGAAGAGCGTCGAGTTCAACGGCAGCGCCGGCATCAACGTCACCAGCGGCAAGCTCCACGTCGTCATCGCGCCGGCGACCGGCGCGGTGCGCCTGGGCAGCGGCAGCTTCCGCACCAACGGCGGCGACCTGATCATCGGCGGCGGCAGCAACCCCGGCGGCCGGGTCGATGCGAGCCTGCCGGCGACCGGCGCGCGCGGCAACGCCGCCTACTTCTCCGGCATCGGCTCGTCGGCGGACATCGACGCCGGCGGCGGCAACGTCTGGATGATGGGCACCGGCCACACGGGCAGCAACAGCGGCAACTACGGCGTCCACATCGGCACCACGTCGGGCACCGCCAACGTGATCACGAGCGGCGCCGGCAACATCACCCTCACCGGCTTCGGCGGTGGCTCCGGGGCGGGCGACGACAACGTCGGCGTGTTCCTCGGCGGGGGCACGGTGCGCACCGGCGCGACCGGCTCGATCAGCGTCACCGGCACCGGCGGCAACACGGCGACGGGCATACGCAACATGGGCGTACGCCTGTTCGCGTTCAACACCACGGAGGCGCAAGGCACGGGCGCGATCACGATCTGGGGCCGCTCCGGCGACGGCAGCACGCAAGGCTACAACCCCGGCATCGACGCCGCCGCGACGGTGGTCGGGCGCGGCGGCGCAGTCACGCTGACGGGCATCGCCGGCAACGCGCCGGGCAGCAACAACCTGGGCATCAGCGCCATCGGCCGCATCACCAACACCGGCGCCGGCACGGTCGCGATCAGCGGCACCGGCGGCAGCCACGCCGGCGCGAGCAGCAGCGCCAACTTCGGCATCGGCTTCTCCGACGCCCAGTTCACGACCGTCGACGGCGACCTGACGGTGACCGGCACCGGGGGCAGCGGGGGCGGCGCGGGCAACCACGGCCTCGTCTTTCCGCTGGCAGGCGTTGGCGGCTACGGCGGCACGAGCACGATCCGCAGCACCGGCGCCGGCAACGTGGCGCTGACCGGCCTGGCCGGACCGGCCGGCACCGGCGTCGCCCTCGGCATCCCCGACCTGGTCTCGACGACCGGCAGCGGCCGCATCGCCATCGTCGCCGACAGCCTGGCGCTGAACGCCGCCAACGCGGTCAGCAGCGCCACCGATCTGGCCATCCGCGCGGCCACGGCCGGCACGGCGCTGAACGTCGGCAGCGGCGCAGGCGGCAGCGGCCTGTCGCTCGACGACGGCGAGCTGACCCGGCTGGCCTGGGGCAGCGGCAGCACCCTGACGCTCGGCAGCCGCCAGGGCGGCACGGCGACCGTCCACACGGCGCACGTCTTCGGCCGGCCCCTGGCCATCGTCTCCGGCGCCGACCTGGTCCTGGCCGGCGCACTGACGAGCGCGAGCACGGCCGCGGCGCCGGCGATCGTCCTCGACGCCGGCCGCGACTTCGTCAACATGGCAGGCGCGGCCGGCCTCGACGCGGCCGGCAGCCGCTGGCTGGTCTACTCCACCGATCCGCGCACCGACACGCCAGGCGGTCTGGTCGCCGACTTCCGCCAGTACGCGGCCAGCGCGGGCACGACCCCGGTGCTCGGCAGCGGCGACGGCTTCCTGCACCGCCTCGCACCGACGCTCACGCCGGTGCTCGCCGGCACGGTGGCCAAGGTCTACGACGGCAACGCGAGCGCCACCGTGACCGCCGCGAACTTGGCGGCGCTGGGCGCGATCGACGGCGACAGCGTCGTCTTCGCGGCGCCCGCCAGCGCCAGCTACGACAGTCGCCACGCCGGCACGGCCAAGCCGGTGACCGCCGGCGGCATCGCCATCGTCGGCGCGAGCCGCGGCGTCCTGCCCGTGTACGGCTATGCGCTGGCGGGCACCACCGCGACCGGCGCGGTCGGCACCGTGACGGCGGCGCCGCTGGTCGTCCGCGCCGACGACCTGAGCCGGGCGCAGGGCCAGCCCAGTGCGCCGCTCACCGCGACCGTACTCGGCCTCGCCGGCGCCGACACGGCCTCGATGCTCGGCGGCACGCTGAGCCTCGGCACCGCGGCGACGCCGCTGTCGCCGCCCGGACGCTACGCCATCACGGCGAGCGGGCTGACCTCGGCGGACTACACGATCAGCTACGTCGACGGCGTCTACGAGGTGCTGCCGCCGGTCTTCACGCGCGGCCTGCTCGACGCCGGGATGACGCAGCGCGACCTGCGCCTGGGCGCGGGCTCGGCCGGCGCCTCCCTCTGCCTGCGCCGCGAGCTCGACGGCTGGGTCAGCGCGCACTGGCTGGCGGCGCCTTTCGGCAGCGTGCCGGCCTGCGGGCGGGACCGCGCCGCCGGCGGGACGCGCTGACGATGCCGGCAGCGCTGGCCGGACGCACGGCGCGACCGTGGCGATCGTGGCGACCGTTCGCAGCGGCGCCTGCGCTGGTCGCGACCGGCCCGGCCGCGCTGGCGTCGGTGCTGGCGCTGGTCCTGCTCCTCGGCGCATCGGGGCCCGCCTGGGCGCAGCCGTCCGGGCCGGAGCCGGCGTTCGCGGTCCGGCGCTTCGTCGTGGAGGGACACAGCGTCCTGACGGCCGCGCAGGTCGAGCTCGCCCTCGCGCCGCATACCGGACCGGCCCGAACCTTTGCCGACGTGCGCGCCGCCGCCCAGGCCCTGCAGCACGCCTATGCCCGGCAGGGCTTCGGCGCGGTGCAGGTGTCGGTGCCGGAACAGCGCATCGACGACGGCGTCGTCCGGCTCGCGGTCGTCGAACCGCCGCTGCGGACGGTGACCATTGAAGGCAACCACCACCTCGACGCCGCCGCGATCCGGCGCAGCCTGCCGGCGCTGCAGCACGGCGCGACCCCGAACACCGAGGCCCTCGCGGCGCAGATCCGCCTCGCCAACGAAAACCCGGCACGCCGGATTGCCGTCGAGCTGAAGAGCGATGCCACCGGCAGCATCGACGGCGTCGTCACGGTGCAGGACGACAAGCCCTACAAGGTCGGTGCCGTGCTCGACAACACCGGCACGCCCCGGACCGGGCGGCTGCGCGCCGGCTTCTTCTTCCAGCACGCCAACGTGGCCGATCTCGGCCACGTCTTCACCGGCCAGTACATCACCTCGGTCGAGCGCCCCGGCCAGGTGGCGATCGCGGCGCTGAACCACCGCGTGCCGCTGCCCGCGCTCGGCGACTCGATCGACCTGTACGGCGTGTACGCCGACGTCGACTCGGGCGTGGTGAGCGAGCTATTCAACGTGCGCGGCCGCGGCACGGTGGCGGGCCTGCGTTACCAGCGCAACCTCGCGCCGACGGCGGCGCTGCGGCATCGGCTCAGCGCCGGCTTCGAAGTGCGGGCCTTCGACAACCGGGTCGGTGTCGTCGGCAGCGATCCAAACCTGCTCGCCGACGTCACCGTGCACCCGTTGAGTCTCGGCTACGCCGGCACCTGGACCGGCCCGCAGCAACAGGCCGAGCTCAGCGCCGCCGTCGTCCGCAACCTGCCCGGCGGCGCGCAGGGGGGCGCCGCCGACTTCGAGGCGGCCCGCGCCGGCGCCGACCCGGGCTACCGCCTCCTCCGCTGGTCGGCGAGCTACACGCTCGCGCTGCCCGCGGGCCTGCAAGCTCGGCTCGCCGGCGATGGCCAGCTGACCCGCGACGCCCTCGTCGCCGGCGAGCAGTTCGGCATCGGCGGACAGGATTCGGTGCGCGGCTTCGGCGAGCGCGAGATCAGCAACGACCGGGGCCTGCGCCTCAGCGCCGAGCTGCATGGCCCCGACTTCGGAGCGAGCTTGCGCCCCGGCATCGCGGCCCACGCGCTCCTGTTCGGCGACTACGGAAGGGTCCGCCGCAATCACGCCCTGCCGGGCGAGACCACGAAGATCAGCATCGCCAGCGTCGGCGCCGGCCTGCGCGTCTCGCTGCCGCCGCATTGGCAGCTGCGCCTCGACCTGGCCCACGTCGCGCGCGGGAACGGCGAGCGGCGGCGCGGCGACCGCCACCTGCATTTCAGCCTGGGCGTCGCCTACTGACGGCGCCGCCGGGCCGGGCGCGAAACGACCGCCGCGCCGCACGGCGGTGCGGAGCCGCGACGGAACGACGTGGCGCCGACAATGGCGCCATGCTGCTTCGCGCCACGCCCGAGCTCGCCGAGCGTCTGCGGCTGTGGGCCGACCTGATCCGCTGGGACCGCCCCGCCGGCACCTACCTGCTGCTGTGGCCGACGCTCTCGGCCCTGTGGATCGCGGCCGGCGGCTTTCCCGGCTGGCATCTCGTCGTCGTCTTCGTCCTCGGCACCTTCCTCATGCGCAGCGCCGGCTGCGCCTTCAACGACGTCGCCGACCGCGAGTTCGACCGGCACGTCAAGCGCACCGCGCGGCGGCCCGTCACCAGCGGCCGCCTGGCGGTGAGCGAGGCGCTGGCGGTCGGCGCCGTGCTCGCCTCGCTGGCGTTCGCGCTGGTCCTCACGACCAACCTCGCGGCCGTGGCCTGGAGCCTCGTCGCGCTGGCCGTGACGATGGTCTACCCGTTCAGCAAGCGCTTCTTCTCGATGCCGCAGGCCGTCCTCGGCGTCGCCTTCAGCTTCGGCATCCCGATGGCCTTCGCGGCGGTGCGCGGCGGCGATGCGTGGACCCTGGCGTCGCTCGACGGCGCCGTCCCGCTTCTGGCCTGGGTGCTCCTCGCCGGCAACCTGGTCTGGGTCCTCGCCTACGACACCGAATAAGCGATGGTCGACCGCGACGACGACCTGCGCATCGGCATCCGCACCTCGGCGATCACGCTGGGCCGCTTCGACGTCGTCGCGGTGATGGCCTTCTACGCGGGCTATCTGGCGATCTGGGCGGCCGTCGGCGTGCGCCTCGGGTACGGCATGCCGTACTTCGCCGGGCTCGCCGTGGCCGCCGCGATCGCGGTCTGGCACCACGCGCTGATCCGGACCCGGTCGCGCGAGGGCTGCTTTCGCGCCTTCTCCGCCAACCACTGGCTCGGCTTCACCGTCTTTGCCGGTGTCGCCGCGCAGTTCGCACTGCGCGCCTGATCGGAGCGACCGTGGCGGGACCCGGCGCGCCGATCAGTCGTCGTGCTTGTTTTTCTTGTTCTTGTGCTTGTGCTTGTCGTGGCCCTGACCGCGATCGTCGTGCTTGTCCCAGCCGCGATGGCGGCCGCGACCCGGGTGCTCGCGCTCGTAGCGCTCGCGGATCCACTCGTCGCGGACGAAGTAGACCGGCTGGCCACAGGCGGCGTAGCGGCCGCAGTAGCGGCGCCAGTTCTGCTGATGCGTCGGCGGCACGTAGAGATAGACCGGATCGCGCTGCACGACCACGCGCGGCTGCGAAATGATCACCGGCTGCGGCAGGACGAGCGCCGGCCGCGGCACGTCGCCGATGTTGATGCGGCCGTAGACACCCGGCTGATGGATGCTGACGGAGACGCCGACCTGCGGTTGCGCGAGCACCGAGCCGACGGCGCCGGCGGCGAGCGCAGCGATGAGAAGTCTTTTCATGGTCTCTCCGGTGTGTGACGTGTTGACAACGCCCACTGTAGGCAGGCCGACGACCGGCCACACGTTTCATTGCGTGCCCATTGCACGATCTGCGCTCAGGTGGCCACGGCCTCGGCTTCGGCGATGCCGTGCAGCGCCCGGCCGAGGGCGTCGACGGCGACATCGATCTCGGCGCGCTGGATCGTCAGCGCAGGCGCCAGGCGCACCACCGTCCCGTGCGTGTCCTTGGTGAGAACGCCGCGGCCGGCGAGCGCATCGCAGACTTGACGCGCGCTGGCGAACGCCGGGTCGATCTCGACGCCGACGAACAGGCCCTTGCCGCGGATGTCGACGATCGCAGGATGCGCCAGCCGGCGCAGCCTCTCCATGAGGTAGCGCCCTTGCTCCACGGCGTTGTCGCAGAACGGGCCGTCCTCGAGCAGCTGCAGGGCGGCCGTGCCGACGGCGGCGCCGAGCGGGTTGCCGCCGAAGGTGCTGCCGTGGTCGCCGGGGCCGAACTGGGCCATCACGTCCTCGCGGGCGAGGAAGGCGCTGACCGGCAGCAGCCCGCCGCCGAGTGCCTTGCCCAGCGTGAGGCCGTCCGGTCGCACGCCCTCGTGGCCGCAGGCGAGGACGCGGCCGGTCCGGCCGAGGCCCGTCTGCACCTCGTCGGCGATCATGAGCACGTTGCGGCGCGTGCAGACCTCGCGCACCGCGGCCAGGTAGCCGTCGGGCGGCACGATGATCCCGGCCTCGCCCTGCACCGGCTCGACGATGAAGGCGGCGGTGTGCGGCGTGATCGCTGCCTCGAGCGCCGCCGCGTCCCCGAACGGCACGTGGCGAAAGCCCGGCGTGAACGGGCCGAAACCGTCGCGGTACTGCGCCTCGCTCGAGAAGCTGATGATGGTCGTCGTCCGGCCGGCGAAGTTGCCGGCCGGGACGATGATCTCGGCCCGACCCGCCGGTACGCCCTTGACCTGGTAGGCCCACTTGCGTGCCGCCTTGATCGCCGTCTCCACAGCCTCGGCGCCGGTGTTCATGGGCAGCGCCCGGGCCATGCCGGTCATGGCGCAGAGGCGCTCGAGGAACGGGCCCAGGCGCGCGGTGTGGAAGGCGCGGCTGGTGACCGCGAGCGTCTTCGCCTGCTCGGTGAGCGCGCGGACGAGGACGGGGTGCGAGTGGCCGAAGCTGACCGCCGAGTAGGCCGACATCATGTCGAGGTAGCGCCTCCCGTCGGTGTCGAACAGCCAGACGCCGTCGCCACGCTCGAGAGTGACCGCGAGCGGATCGTAGTTGCGAGCGCCGTAGCGGCGCTCGAGGTCGACGGGGGTCAGGGCGTGGGTCATGGCGGCTCCTCCAAGGACACGCCAGCTTAGCCCCGATCGGGCGAAATGTGCTTTCGCCTCGTTGCATGTAAGACGCGTTCAGAGCAAGAAAATTATCCTTGAAGAATAATTCACGCATGGAACACACTCTCGATGCCATCGATCGCAAGATCCTGTCCGCCCTGCAGCGCTCCGGCCGGGCCAGCAACGTCGATCTCGCGGGACAGATCCACCTCTCCGCGCCGCAGGCGTTCCGCCGCGTCCGCGCGCTCGAGGAGCGCGGCGTCATCCGCGGCTACGCGGCGCGCGTCGATGCCGCGGCATTGGGCCTGGCGGTCACGGCCTACGTGAGCGTCAGCATCGCCGGCGACCAGTTCGGCCGGGTCCGCGAGATCGAGCGCGAGATCGCGGCGTGGCCGCAGATCCTCGAGTGCCACGCCGTGTCGGGCGACTCCGACTACCTGCTCAAGGTGGTCGCCAGCGATCTCAAGAGCCTGTCGCAGTTCCTCACCGATCGCCTGATGCAGGTGCCCGGCATCGACGACGTGCGCTCGATGATCTGCCTGGAAGAGGTCAAGCCGCCGTCGCCGCTGCCGGTCGAGCCCTAGGTTTGCCGGCTAGGGATACAGGCCCCGTTCCTCGCGCGCCGTCAGGATGCGCTCGCACGCCACAGCGAAAGTTGCGGTGCGCAGGCTGATC
>NZ_JANODC010000230.1:0-4350 GCF_031412495.1 Rhizobacter sp.
TGCGCCTGCGCCGCTGGGACGACTGCGCGAGGCGTCCGCGGCAGCGGACTCCGCCGCTGGCGTGGTACCTCGGTCTGCTCCAGGCACTGATCGAGCGCCAGGCCGCTCCGTCCCGGCTCCAGGTCGGTTCCCTCTCGGTGACCTGAGCGGTCGCTGCCCACTCGCAGCCGGTTCGACCGCTGCCCTCACCCCATGCCCGAGATCGAGCTCAAGTTCACGGTCGCCCCCGACCGCGCCACGTCGGTGGAGGCGACCCTGCGCCGTGCCGGCTCGCGGCTGACGCGGATCGAGTCGCGCTACTTCGACACCGCCGACGGCCGCCTCGCCGATGCCCGGCTCTCGCTGCGCCTGCGCCGCGCCGAGGGAGCCTGGGAGCAGACGCTCAAGGCAGCCGGCCCGGTGTCGGCCGTTCGCGACGAAGAGACCGTCCTGCGCACCGGCGACTGGGGGCCGGACGGGCCGCCCGTCGACCCTTCCTTGCACCGCGGCACGGCTGCGGGGAAGGCGCTGGCGAAGGCGCTCGGCCGTCCGGCCGAGCCGCTGCAGCAGGCGTACGCCAGCTTCGTCCGGCGCCGCACGATCGAGGTCGATTGCGAGGGTTCCCGGGTCGAGGTGGCGTTCGACCAGGGCGAGATCCGCTCCGGCGGCCACTCGCTGCCGGTTTGCGAGGTGGAGTACGAGCTGAAGTCGGGCGCGCCTGCCGCCCTCGCCGTGCTCGCCCGGGCCGGCGTGGTCGAGCACGGCATGTGGCTGAGCACCCTGGCCAAGGGCGCCCGTGGCGACCGGCTCTTCCGCGGCGAGCCGCGCCGCCTGGCCCGAAAGGGCTCCCGCCCGATGCTGACCCCGTCCCTCGCCGGGCCCGACATGCTGAGGGAAATGCTGCGCGCCTGCCTCGAGCAGGTGCTGGCGAATGCCAGCGAGATCGCTGCCGACCGCGTCGACGACGAGCTCGTGCACCAGCTGCGCATCGGCCTGCGCCGCCTGCGGACGACGATGCGCGAGCTGGGCAGCCTAGCACCGGCCCTGGGCACGCAGTGGGAGTTGCCGGTGGTCGGAGTCTTCCAGTTGCTGGGGGCGTACCGGGATCGCCATGCCGTGGCGACGGCTTTGCAGGCGCGACTGGCCGAGGCCGGTTCGCCGGCCCCGATCCTGCGGGCGCACGACGCGGCCCCTGCCAGCCCGGCGGCCTTCGTGCGCAGCACGGCATTCCAGACGGCGCTTCTCGAGTTCGTCGGCTTCACCCTCGAGACCGGGGCGGGCGCCGACCCTAGCTTCGGCCCGAAGGCCGGCAGGCGACTGCTCGAAAGCCGGCTGCAGAAGCTCCATGTGCGTCTGCAACGCGGCGCCAGCGACTTCGCGCAGCTCGCTCCGGCCGAGCGGCACCAGGTCCGCAAGCGCCTGAAGCGACTGCGCTACCTCGCCGAGATGGCGGGATCGCTCTATCCCGCCGTGCGGGTGGCGCGCTACCTCGCCCGCCTCGCGCCGGCCCAGGACGAGCTGGGCCGCTACATGGACCTGGTCGTCGGCTCGCACCTCGCCGCCGATGCCGCGCGCGACGGCGTCCCGGCCGCCTGGTTCAACGTCGGCTGGCTGCGTGCGGAGATGCCGGACAGCGTCGAGCGCTGCCGCAAGGCGCTGGTCGAGGCCGGGCGGGCGAAGCCGTTCTGGACGCACGGGCGCTGACCGCGTCACGAGACGTTCATCCGGACGACGGCAAGGTGTCACGTGGGGCGTGGACGATGGCCGTCCATGCATCGTGACGCATCCTTCCTGCGCGCATGGGCGGCGGCCGAGGGCCCCGACTCGGAGTCTTCCGACGGCCCCGCCGGCACGCGTGCCGCACCGGTGGTGCGCTATCGGAGCGTCTGGATCTCCGACGTCCATCTCGGCACGCCGGGCTGCCAGGCCCAGGCGCTGCTCGATTTCCTTCGGCGCGTGGAGTGCGACAACCTGTTCCTCGTCGGCGACATCATCGACGGCTGGCAGCTGCGCCGGAGCTGGTTTTGGCCACAGGCCCACAACGACGTGGTGCAGAAGCTGCTCCGCAAGGCGCGCAAGGGAACGCGGGTGATCTATGTCCCCGGCAACCACGACGAGTTCGCGCGTCGATACGTCGGGCACAGCTTCGGCGGCATCGAAGTGGTCGAAGACTGGATGCACGTCACGGCGGACGGTCGCCGCCTCTGGATCACGCACGGCGACCTCTTCGACGGCGTGGTCCAGTGCGCCCGCTGGCTTGCTTGCCTGGGCGACAACCTCTACGGCCTGACCCTGCGCCTGAACCGGCACCTGAATTCGCTGCGCGCGCGGATGGGGTTGCCGTACTGGTCCTTGTCGGGTTTCCTGAAGCGCAAGGTCAAGCGCGCCGTGAGCTATGTCGGCGACTTCGAGGCCGCCGTGGCCGCCGAGGCGCGGCGGCGTGGTGCCCAGGGCGTCGTCTGCGGCCACATCCACCACGCCGAGCTGAGGACCATCGACGGCATCCTCTACGCCAACGACGGCGACTGGGTCGAGAGCCTGACCGCCCTGGCCGAGTACGCCGACGGTCGCCTCGAGATCGTGGCCGCGACGCGTCGCGACACGGCGCCCGCGGTCGCACCGGCGGCCCTCGCCTCCCGATGAAGATCGCCATCGTCAGCGGCGCCCGATCCCGCCGTTGACCTCCGGGGGGTGGCGCGGGACACTGCAGGTCCCGAGTCGTCCGGCCAATGAGCCCGGCAGACATGGCCACTCCGCACGCAGGCGCCGCCGACGCCATCGAATCGATCCGCACCCTGGCGCTCGTCGGCGCCGCCGGCTCCGGCAAGACGAGCCTCGCCGAGGCGCTCCTGGTCGCCGGCGGCGCGCTCGTCACGCCCGGCACCCTGGAACGCGGCAGCACAGTCAGCGACTTCGACCCGCTCGAGCGGCGGATGCAGCATTCGCTCAACTCGGCGGTGCTCCACCTCCATCACGCCGGCACGCGAATCCACCTCGTCGATACACCCGGCGCTGCCGATTTCGTCGGGCAGAGCCTGCCGGCACTGGAAGCGGTCGAGACCGCGGCCGTGGTCGTCAATGCCGCGGTCGGCGTCGAGCCCATGGCGGTGCGGATGATGGAGCAGGCCGCGGCGCGGCAGCGCGACCGCCTCGTCATCGTCAACCGAATCGACGTCCCCGGCGTCGACCTCGCCGCCGTGCTGGCGCAGATCCGGGCCGCGTTCGGCAAGGAGTGCCTGCCGCTGAACCTGCCCGACGCCGGCGCCAGCCGCGTCGTCGACTGCTTCGGCAACCGCGACGGCCACAGCGACTTCGGCAGCGTCGACGCCGCCCACCGCGCCCTGGTCGAGCAGGTCGTCGAGGTCGATGCCGGCTTCGTCGAGCGCTACCTCGAGGAAGGCGACGTCGACGTCTCCGAGCTGCACGCGCCGCTCGAGCAGGCGCTGCGCGAGGGCCACCTGATCCCGGTCTGCTTCGTGTCGGCACGCACGGGCGCGGGCGTGCGCGAGCTGCTCGACATCATCGTCCGCGTCCTGCCGCATCCGGGCGAGGCCAACCCGCCGGCCTTCCTGCGCGGCGAGGGCGCGGCGGCCGAGCCGATGGCTGCGGCACCCGACCCGGGCCGGCACGTCCTGGCCCATGTCTTCAAGGTCACCGTCGATCCGTTCGTCGGCCGGATGGGCGTGTTCCGGGTCCACCAGGGCACCGTCACCCGGGACAGCCTCCTCTACATCGGCGACAGCCGCAAACCCTTCAAGGTGGGGCGCCTGTTCATGCTGCAGGGCAAGGACCATGTCGAGGTGGCGCAGGCCGTGCCGGGCGACATCGCCGCCGTCGCCAAGGTCGACGAGATCCGGTTCGATGCGGTCCTGCACGACGCCGCCGAGGACGACCACATCCACCTGGCACCCCTGCCGTTCCCGAAGCCGGTGCACGGCATCGCGATCGAGCCGAAGCGCCCCGGCGACGAGCAGCGGATGTGGGAGATCCTGAGCAAGCTCGTCGACGAGGACCCGTGCCTGCGGCTGGAGCACGTCGCGGGCAGCAACGAGACCGTGGTCTACGGGCTCGGCGAGCTGCACCTGCGCGTCCTCCTCGAGCGCCTGCGCGAGACGCACCGCTTCGAGGTCGTCACCCGGCCGCCGCGCATCGCCTACCGCGAGACGATCGGCGCGCCGGCCGAGGGCCACCACCGGCACAAGAAGCAGAGCGGCGGCGCGGGTCAGTTCGGCGAGGTCTTCCTGCGCGTCGAGCCGCTGCCGCGCGGCGCCGGCTTCGAGTTCGTCGACGAGGTCAAGGGCGGGACCATCCCGGGCCAGTTCATCCCGGCCGTGGCGAAAGGGGTGCGCGAGGTGCTCGCCAGCGGGGCGA
>NZ_JANODC010000231.1:0-36947 GCF_031412495.1 Rhizobacter sp.
CCGTTCGGCTCGCTCAGCCCGCGCATGCGCGTCGGCCGCATCGTCGGCGAGGGCCTGGCCCTGCACCGGCCCGAGTTGGGCCGGGCCGAACGCGACGCGCTGGTGGTGACGATGCTCGAGGAGGTCGGCCTCGGCCCGGCCGGCGGCATGGCCGACGTGCTCGACCGCTATCCGCACGAGTTCTCAGGCGGGCAGCGGCAGCGCATCGCGATCGCCCGTGCCGTGATCCTGCGCCCGGAGGTGCTGGTGCTCGACGAGCCGACCTCGGCCCTCGACGTCTCGGTGCAGCGCCAGGTCCTGGCCCTGCTCGCCGACCTGCAGCGACGCTACGGGATGAGCTACGTCTTCATCAGCCACGACCTCGCGGTGGTGCGCGCGATGGCGCACCGCGTCCTCGTCATGAAGGACGGCGAGATCGTCGAGGAGGGGGAGGCGGAGGCCTTGTTCGATTCACCGCGCGAGCCTTACACCCGGGCCCTGCTGGAGGCCGCTCACCTCGGCTGAAGGCGGTTGCCCAGGCGCACTTCGTAGCGCACGTCCTTGGCGAGGTCGCTGAAGCGCAGCGTCTCTCCCCGCCATTCGTAGGGCGCGTTGAATTCGTCGATCTGCATCGTGCCGTGCAGGGTCGCGACCTCGAGCTGATCGCGACCGAGGGCGAGGCGGTAGACGATGTCGGCGACGCGGACGACGAGGCCGCCGCTGCGCAGTTCCGCGTCGACCGGGCCGCAGCTCGGCTCCGCGCCCGTGTGGGTCGCCACGCACAGGAGGGCGTCGTAGCGTCCTGGCGCGGGCGGCGCCGCGCCGGCCGCACCGGAGCCGACCAGCGCGAGAGCCACGAGCAGCGCCTCGCGCATCGCGGCGGCTACTTGAGCAGGCCCTCGGCCTTCATCGCCGCCTGGACTGCCGGCCGCGCCGCCATGCGCGCCTGGAAGGCAACGAGGTTCTTGAGGGCCGAGATGTCGATGCCGACGTGCTTGGTCCAGCCGACGACCGTGAACAGGTAGGCATCGGCAACGCTGAAGGCATCGCCCATCAGGTAGCTTCTGCCCTCGAGCTGCGCGTCGACCCACTTCAGGCGCTCGCCGGCCTTGCTGCGCATCAACGCCTTCGCCTCTTCCGGCATGGCCGGGTTGAACAGGCCGCCGATGCCCTTGTGCAGCTCGCTGGTGATGAAGTTGAGCCACTCCTGCACCCGGTAGCGGGCCATCGTGCCGTTGGCCGGCGCCAGCTTCTTGTCGGGCACCTGGTCGGCGATGTACTGGACGATCGCCGGGCCTTCCGTCAGCCGCTCGCCGTCGTCGAGCTCGAGCAGGGGCACGTAGCCCTTGGGGTTGATCGTGTGGTAGTCGGTGCCGTCCTGCAGCTTGTGCGTCTTGGTGCTGGCCAGGACCGGCTGGAAGGCCAAGCCCGACTCGTGCAGGACGATGTGCGGCGAGAGCGAGCAGGCGCCGGGGCTGTAATAGAGTTTCATCGCGACCTTGAAAGCGGTGTGGGAAGCGAATTAGACCGCAGAGGCGCGGCGCGCGTCGGCCGCTTCGTTCGACTCGGTTGAACGCAGCATGCAACGCCGGGGGCCTTCAGGAGCGTTGCTCCGTGCCTATATTTCGATCATGAACATCCCCCACGCCCCCACCCCGTTCCGTTCGCGCGGCGTCGAGCGCATCGTCCGCGGCCAGGCCGCCTCCGACGGCGACGGCGTCAAGCTGACGCGCGTGCTGACCCAGCCGCTGCAGCAGCGCCTGGACCCGTTCCTGATGCTCGACGCATTCGGCAGCGATGCCGCGAGCGACTACATCGGCGGCTTTCCCGATCACCCGCACCGCGGCTTCGAAACCGTGACCATCATGCTCGAGGGCCGCATGCGCCACCGCGACAGCGTCGGCAACGTCGGCCTGCTCGAGCCCGGCAGCGTGCAATGGATGACCGCCGGCCGCGGCATCATCCATTCGGAAATGCCGGAGCAGGCGGAAGGCCGCATGGCCGGCTTCCAGCTCTGGGTCAACCTCGCCGCGGCCGACAAGATGACGGCGCCCACGTACCGCGACATCGCCCCCGCCGCGGTGCCCGAGGTCGGCACCGACGCCGGCGTTCGCGTCCGCGTCATCGCCGGCAGCAGCCTCGGCACCGAAGGCGCGGTGACGCGGCCGCGCACCGAGCCGATCGTCCTCGACCTGACGATGCCGGCGGGCAGCGTCTTCGACGCCGCGCTGCCGGCCGGCCACAACGCCTTCGCCTACGTCTTCGGCGGCGTCGCCACCGATCTCGGCGGCGATGCGGTGACCCCGGTCGAGCCGGGGCGGATGGCCATCCTGGGCAACGAGCCGCAGTCGAACGGTGTGCGCCTGGCGGTGTCAGCGACGGCGAGTGGGCCGGCCCGGGTGCTGCTCGTCGCCGGGCGGCCTCTGCGCGAGCCGATCGCCCAGTACGGGCCCTTCGTGATGAACACCGCGGCCGAACTCCGGCAGGCGTTCGCCGACTTCCAGAGCGGCAAGCTGGCAGCCTGAGCGGCGCAGCCGGGCACGGGGGCGGTGGTATGGTGCGCTCCGCCCTCCACCGCCTGCCGCCATGCCCCGCACCATCCTCGAAGAAGCGCGCCTGCACCCGGCCATCCGGGAGACGGTCGCCAACCTGAACGCGGACATCGTCCACAACGTCCAGGCGGCGTCGGCCTCGAATCCGGTGCTGGTGGTCGGCATGGCCGGCAACCCGGTCGTGCGGACCGCGCGCAAGGCGCTCGTCGCCGCCGACTTCGCCCACCCCTACCTCGAGTACGGCAGCTACTTCGGCCAATGGCGGCGCCGCAACGCGCTGAAGATGTGGACCGGCTGGCCGACCTTCCCGATGGTGTTCGTGAAGGGCACGCTGATCGGCGGCGGCAAGGAGCTGGCGCGCCTGATCGACAGCGGCGAGATCAAGCGCGCGCTCGGGGAATGACGGCGGCGGGGCCGGCGGCACCGCGACGGCAAGCCCGGGCCGGCGCCGGATGGCTGGTGCTGCTGTCTTGCGCCGCGGGCTTGCCGGCGGCGGCCTGGGCTGCGGCTGAAGCGCCTTCTGCCGCCCAGAGCGCAACGCCGCTCCGCGCCTGCCATGTCCCCGGCATCCGCAACAGCGTGCTGTGCGGGAGCCTGCAGCGGCCGCTCGACCCGGCCCAACCGGACGGCACGAAAATCGAACTCCGCTACGTGGTCGTGCCGGCGATGGCGCGCAGGAAGCTTGCCGATCCGGTGTACCTGGTCGCCGGCGGCCCGGGTCAGAGCGCAGTGGCGCTTGCAGCCGCCGTCATGCCGCTCTTCACGCGCCTCAACAATCGGCGCGACATCGTCTTCGTCGACCAGCGCGGCACGGGCGGCTCGGCGCCGCTGCAATGCCGGCAGCCTGAGCACGAGTCGCTCGGCGAGCAGGCCGACCCCGAGCGCCAGGTCCGCCTGATGCGCCAGTGCAAGGCGCAGCTGCGGGCGCTTCCCTACATCCGCGCCGAAAGCGACCTCGGCTTCTTCACGACGCCGATCGCGGCCCAGGACCTCGACGCCGTGCGGCGGGCGCTCGGTGCCGGGCGCATCAACCTCGCCGCCTTCTCGTACGGGACCCGGGTCGCGCTCGAGTACCAGCGCCAGTTCCCGGCGGCCGTGCGCCGGATGGTGCTCGACGGCGTCGCGCCGGCCGACATGGCCCTGCCGGCGAGCCAGTCGGTGGACAGCCAGCAGGCGTTCGACAGCCTGGTCGCCGCCTGCGCGGGCGAGCCGGCGTGCGCCCGCAACCATCCCGACCTGCGTGGCCGCTTCGACGCCTTGCTGCGGTCCCTGCCGCGCGAGGTCAAGGCCGCGCACGCGCTCAGCGGCAGGCAAGAGACATTCGTGCTGACGCGCGACATGGTGCTCGGCGCCGTGCGCAGCGCGCTGTACTCGCCGGCGCTCGCCTCGGCGCTGCCGCGTGCGATCGACGATGCCGGGCGCGGCGAGCTGGCCGGCCTCGTCGGCCTGGCCTCGACCTTCGTGTCGCGCAAGCCGACGCGGCTCGCCGCCGGCATGCACCTGTCCGTGGTCTGCGCCGAGGATGCGCCACGGATCGGCACGGCCACGGACAAGCCGGGCGCCGACTTCGGGACCGGCTTCGCGTCGCTGTACGAGCGGCTCTGCGCTGCCTGGCCGCGTGGCCCGGTACCGAGCGAGTTCTATACGCTGCGGCCGAGCGCGGTCCCGGTGCTGCTGCTGAGCGGCGGCATCGACCCGGCCACGCCGCCGCGGCACGGTGAGCGCGTCGCCCACGCGCTCGGGCCGCTGGCCCGCCACGTCGTCGTCGCCAACGCCGGCCACGGTGTCCTGGGGATCGGCTGCATGCGCGACGTCGTGTACCGCTTCGTCGACGCCGGCGACGACGCGCAGGCGGTCGCGGTCGACGCTGCCTGCGCCGCCGCCGTGCCCCGTCCCCCGGCCTTCGAGCCGATCGGCGCGGCGTCGCCGGCAGCGTCAGCCGCGGCGGTGGCCCCGGCGCCCGCTTCGGCAGCGTCGGCAGCGTCGGGGCCGCGATGATCGCGGTGCGCGGCCGGGCCAAGGCATTCGCGGCGCCGGCGCCGCGGCGGGGCGGGCTGGGCGGATGGAAGCTGCCGGGCTTCGGCCGCAGCGGCGAGCGCGGGCACGGCGAGGGCGGTAAAGGCCTTGCCGGTTTCGTCCATGCCGTGCGGGACGTGGGCTTCACCGCGCCAGCTGCGCACATCACCGGACTGCTCGGCCCGAACGGCGCCGGCAAGACGACGACGCTGCGCATGCTCGCCGGCCTCATCACGCCGGATGCGGGCACCTTGCACGTCGACGGCATCGACGTCGCGACGCGGCCGCGCGAGGTGCTGGCCCGCATCGGCATGCTTTCCGATGCGCGCGGCCTCTACCCGCGGCTCACCGCCCGCGAGAACATCGTCTACTACGGGTCCCTGCAGGGCATGGCGCGCGAGGCCGCCGATGCCCGGGCCGAGGACCTCGCCCGCATGTTCGACATGACCGGCCTGCTCGACCGCCGCACCGATGGCTTCAGCCAGGGCGAGCGGATGAAGACGGCGCTCGCGCGGGCCCTCGTCCACGATCCGCCCAACATCGTGCTCGACGAGCCGACCAACGGCCTCGACGTGCTCGCCACCCGCGCCCTGCGCGAGAGCCTGCGCTGGCTGCGCACGCCGGCGGGCGGCTCGAAGTGCATCGTCTTCTCGACGCACATCATGCAGGAGGTGGAGCGTCTCTGCGACAGCGTCGTCGTCGTCGCGCAGGGCCGCACCGTCGCCTCGGGCAGCGTGGCCGAGCTGCTCGTGGCGACCGGCGAGAGCGACTTCGAGGCGGCGTTCGTGAAGCTCGCGTTCGATGCCCGGCAGGCAGGGCCCGCGGGGCCGGCGATGGGGGCGACGCGATGACGCCGTCGCTGCGCGCGATCGGGACCGTGCTGCGCAAGGAGCTGGTCGACGCGCTGCGCGACCGGCGCACGCTGATGATGGTGCTGGTCTCGTCGGTGCTGCTCGGGCCGCTGGTGCTGCTCGCGATCTCGTCGCTGGTCGCCTCGCTCGAGTCGCGCGCCGAGCAGCGCGAGGTCTACGTCGCCGGCCTGGCCCACGCGCCGACCCTGCGCAACTACCTCGAGCGCCAGACCTACACGGTGAAGGAGGCGCCGGCCGACTACGAAGCGCGGTTGCGCAAGGCGACCTTCGCCGACCCGGTGGTCGTCGTGCCCGCCGACTTCGAGGCGGCCCTCGTCCGCGGCGACGTGCCAGTGGTCGAGATCGTCTCGGACAGCGCCAATCAGCGCTCGGAGTCCGGGGCCGGCCGCATCGAGCGCCTGCTCGGCGGCTTCGGCCGCGAGCGCGCCATGCTGAGCCTGGCATTGCGCGGTGTCTCGGTGCAGCTTCTCGAGCCGATGGAGGTCGAGGCACGCGACCTCGCCAGCACGCAGACGCGGGCCACCCGCATCACCGGCATGCTGCCCTTCTTCGTGCTGATGGCGGTGCTATACGGCGCCCTCAATGCCGCCCTCGACACCACGGCCGGCGAGCGCGAGCGCGGCTCGCTCGAGCCGCTGCTCATGAACCCGGCCGAGCGCTGGGCACTGGTCGTCGGCAAGTGGGGCGCGGTCGCCTGCGTGAGCATGCTCATCGCCGTCCTCAGCAGCTTCAGCTTTTTGCCCGGGCAATGGGTGCTGCGCAGCGACACCCTGGCGGCGATGTTCCAGTACGGGCCGCGCGAGGCGCTGCTCTTCCTCGTCGTCCTGCTGCCGCTGGCGGCAATGCTTGCGGCGGTGCTGATGGCCGTCGCCATCCGCTGCCGCAGCTTCAAGGAGGCGCAAGCGAGCGCCACGATCGTCGTCCTGCTCGTGTCGCTGATGCCGCTCGTGGCCCTCTTCAACCTGGGCAGCGAGTCGCCGTGGAGCCTGTGGGTGCCGGCGCTGGCGCAGACGACGCTCATGACGCGGGTGCTGAAGGGCGAGACGCTGGGGCCTGCGGAGGTCGCCGTGCCCCTCCTCGTGTGCGCGCTTCTCGCCGGCCTGGCCGTCGTGTACGTGGCCCGGACCCTGCGCCAGGCCGCGCTCAGATGACGCTGTCGCCACTGACGCCGTCGGGGGCCGACCTGGTCTGGCGGGCTTGCCGCTTCGACGAGCTCGATGTCCACCAGCTGCAGGCCATTCACCGCGCCCGGCAGCGGGTGTTCGTGGTCGAGCAGGCCTGTGCCTTTCTCGATGCCGACGACCAGGACGAGCGGGCGATCCACCTTGCGGCGTGGTCGTCGTCAGGGGCCGAGCCGCTTGCGTACGCGCGCCTTCTAGCGCCGGGAGCGAAGTACGTGGAGGCCTCGATCGGCCGGGTCCTCACGGCCGCCTCGGTGCGCGGTCGGGGCCTGGGGCGCGAGCTCTTCCGGCGCGCCGTCGTCCACGCCGGCGCCGCCTGGCCACGCTGCGCCCTCCGCATCTCTGCGCAAAGCCGGCTCGAGGTCTTCTATGCCGACTTCGGCTTCGCCCGCATGGGCGCGCCCTACCTGGAGGACGGCATCCTGCACACCGACATGCTGCTGGTGCCGACGGCGAGCTGAGACGCTCCCGGGCGGAAAAAATACAATCGCGGGTTCCCTGGGGCCCGCATGCTTTTCCCGCAACAGTTCGACGTCATCGTGATCGGCGGTGGCCACGCCGGCACCGAGGCGGCGCTCGCCGCGGCGCGCATGGGTGCCTCGACGCTGCTACTCACGCATTCGATCGAGACCTTGGGGCAGATGAGCTGCAATCCGTCGATCGGGGGCATCGGCAAGGGGCACCTGGTCAAGGAGATCGACGCACTCGGGGGCGCCATGGCCGCGGCTGCCGATGAAGCAGGCATTCACTTCCGTATCCTGAACAGCTCGAAGGGCCCGGCTGTCCGGGCGACCCGTGCCCAGGCGGATCGCGTCCTCTATCGGGCGGCCATCCGGCGTCGGGTCGAGAAACAGCCGAATCTCGTTCTCTTCCAGGGTGCCTGCGACGACATCGTCGTGGACCAGAATCGCGTGACGGGCGTCGTCACCCAAGTGGGCGTTCGCTTTTCGGCTCGGGCCGTGGTGCTGACGGCAGGCACTTTCCTCGACGGGAGAATTCACGTCGGTCTCGAAAGCCATGCGGGCGGACGAGCCGGCGATGCCCCGGCACGCACCCTCTCCGCGCGTCTCAAGGAGCTCAAGCTACCGCAGGGCCGGCTCAAGACAGGGACGCCGCCACGGCTCGACGGCCGCACGATCGACTACGCCAGGCTGACGGAGCAACCGGGCGATGGCGTCGGCCCGGGCGCGTCCGGCGGCGTTCCGGTGTTCAGCTTCCTCGGCGATCCGGGCCAGCACCCGAGACAGATCCCGTGCTGGATCACCCAGACGAACGCCCGCACGCACGAGATCATCCGCGCCGGGTTCCCGCGCAGTCCGATGTTCACCGGCCGCATCGATGGCGTCGGGCCGCGCTACTGTCCCAGCATCGAGGACAAGGTCAGCCGCTTCGCCGGCAAGGATTCGCACCAGATCTTTCTGGAACCCGAGGGCCTGGACACGCACGAGGTCTACCCGAACGGGATCTCCACCTCGCTGCCCTTCGACGTCCAGCTCGAGGCCGTGCGATCGATCGCCGGCCTCGAGCAGGCGCACATCGTCCGGCCCGGCTACGCGATCGAGTACGACTACTTCAACCCACGGGCACTGAGGCCCAGCTTCGAGACCCGGGCGATCGCCGGCCTTTTCTTTGCCGGTCAGATCAACGGCACGACCGGGTACGAGGAGGCCGCGGCCCAGGGCCTGCATGCAGGCGTCAATGCGGTGCTGGCCGCACGCGGCGAGCCCCCGTGGGTGCCCTCGCGCGAACAGGCCTACCTCGGGGTCTTGATCGATGACCTCGTGACCAAGGGCGTGACCGAGCCGTATCGCATGTTCACCAGCCGCGCCGAGTACCGGCTGCAACTTCGCGAGGACAACGCCGACGTTCGTCTGACAGAGGCCGGCCGGAAGCTAGGCCTTGTCGATGGTTTCCGGTGGGAATTCTTCCAACGCAAGTGCGAGCTTGTTTCACGTGAAACGACTCGACTGGCGACCACGCGCATCGGTCCGGGGCCTGCGTCTCAGGGGCAACCCGAGCTCACCCGCGACTACAGCCTGCTGGATCTGCTGCGGCGGCCCGGCGCCGACTTCGACGCCGTCTGCCATTGGAGTGCGGGCATAGACCGGGCCTACGTTTCACGTGAAACCTTGCGAACCGCATGGGGGCGGAGCCTGGCCGACCAGGCCATCGAACAAATCGAGACGGGGACCCGATATGCCGGGTACATCGAGAAGCAGGCCGAAGAGATCGGCCGTTCGGCCCGGGCCGATGCCGTTTCGCTGCCGCCCGACTTCGACTACGCAGGCGTGCAGGCGTTGTCGTTCGAAGCTCGGCAGGTGCTGGCCAGGCACCGACCGTCCACGCTCGGTGCGGCCGCACGCCTCCCGGGAATCACGCCGGCCGCAATTTCGTTGCTCATGGTCCACTTGAAGAGATTCCGCCGGACCGCTGCGAGCCCTGCGGCCGCTCCGACCCCGAGCGCTGGCGGGTGAGTTCGGCGGCTCGCCGGGAGGCAAGCCCAGCCCCGACCCCTCGGGCGTTGCTGACGAGCGGTGCTGCTTCCCTGGGCGTCGAACTGGGCGAGGCCCAGGTCGACGCCCTCCTGGCCTACGTCGAGCTTCTCGGACGATGGAACGACACTTACAACCTCACCGCAATTCGCGACCCCATCGAGGTGGTGACGCACCACCTGCTCGACTGCCTGGCCGTCGTGCTGCCGCTGCGGCGCGAGCTGGCCGGGGCGACAGGCCGGCGCCTCCTCGACGTTGGCAGCGGCGCCGGCCTGCCGGGCCTCGTGATCGCCATCGCCGAGCCCGACATGGAGGTGGTCTGCGTCGACAGCGTCGGGAAGAAGGCTTCCTTCATCGCCCAGGCCGCCGGCACCCTCCGTGCCTCGAACGTGCAGGCCGTCCATGCCAGGGTCAAGACGCTGGCGTTGCCGGCATTCGATGTCATTGCCAGCCGTGCCTTTGCTTCCCTGGGGGCTTTCGTGTCCGCGACCGGCACGCTGCAGCGGGCAGATGGTTTCTGGATGGCGATGAAGGGCAGGCACCCGGGTCCGGAAGTCGCCCTGCTGCCCCCGGATCTCGACTGCCGGATCGAGCCGCTGCGCGTCCCGAATCTGGAGGCCGAGCGCTGCCTGGTCTGGATGCGAACGAGGAAATCGGCTCGTTCGGTGTAAGCGCATGCTTAGTCGGCAAACTGCGAGAAACATGGAGGGATTTTCAATCGCATGATGATCTTCTGCATTGCCAACCAGAAGGGTGGCGTCGGCAAGACCACCACGACGGTCAACCTGGCGGCAGGCTTGGCCAAGATCGGCCGCCGTGTCCTCGTCGTCGACCTCGACCCGCAGGGCAACGCCACCATGGGCTCCGGGGTCGACAAGCGCGGCCTCGTCCTGAGTGTCTATGACGTCCTGCTCGGCAACGCCACCGTCACGGAAACGAGGCAGGCCAGCCCGAAGGGAGGCTACGACGTGATCGGCGCCAACCGTGAGCTCGCCGGCGCGGAGATCGAGCTGGTCGGGCTCGAGCGGCGCGACCGGCGCCTGCGCGAAGCCCTGGCGCCGGTGACGGCCGACTACGACTTCGTCCTGATCGACTGCCCGCCCAGCCTGAACCTGCTCACCCTCAACGGCCTGTCCTGCGCACATGGGGTGGTCGTGCCGATGCAGTGCGAGTACTTCGCCCTAGAGGGGCTGTCGGACCTCGTCAACACGATCAAGCAGGTGCATGCCAACCTGAACCCGGCCCTGCAGGTGATCGGCATCCTGCGCGTCATGTTCGATGCCCGCATCACCTTGCAGGGGCAAGTGAGCGACCAGCTGAAGGCGCACTTCGGCGACAAGGTGTTCGACACCGTCATCCCGCGCAACGTCCGCCTCGCCGAAGCGCCGAGCTACGGCATGCCGGGCCTGGTGTTCGATCCCTCCTCCAAGGGCGCGATCGCCTTCACCGAATTCGCGCGCGAGATGGCCGCGCGGGTCGAGTCGATGCGTGCCGCCTGACGTGGAAGCCCGTTTCGACGCCGCCCTGCTGGCGCGCATCGAGGAGGCCGGGATCAACGCCAGCGCACCGCCCGAACAGCGCTGGATCGACGGCTGGCTGGTTCGCTTCTCGCCTGGCAAGGCCAAGCGGGCGCGCTGCATCCAGGCCGTCGCGCCCGGGCGCGGGCCGGTGCCCGACAGGCTGGCGCGCTGCGTCTCCGTCTACGCCGCAGCCGGCCTGCGTCCCTGCGTCCGGATCACGCCGTTCTCGGAGCCACCCGGGCTCGACGCCATGCTGGCCGGCCTCGGCTGGCAGCGCATCGACGACACCCGGGTGATGGTTGCGCAGCCGATGCCCGAACCGCTTCCGCCTCCGGCAGGCTTTCGCCTCGAACCCGTGGATGCCGGGACGTTCATCGGCTGGATTGCCGCGGCGCGCTGCTCGAGCCCGGCCGAGGAAGCGGCGCACGCCGCTCGTCTCGCGGCATCACCGGTGCCGTACCGGGCGCTGCTGGTGCGCGACGGCAGCGGCAACGCCGTCGCCGGTGGCCAGGTCGCCACGGAGGGCGATGTCGCCGGGCTCTACGACGTCTTCAGCCATGAGGGCCAGCGCGGACGCGGGCTCGCCAGCGCGCTTTGCAGCGCCTTGCTCGACTCCGCCCGGGCTGCCGGCGCCAGCGTCGCCTATCTGCAGGTCGACGCCGGCAACGTCGCGGCACGCCGCGTCTATCGGCGGCTCGGCTTCGTCGATGCCTACGCCTACCACTACCGGACGCCGGCAGGCGGAATTCCCTAGAGGCCGGCTGCTTCGTCGATGCCGAGGTGGATGTTCATCGACTGCACCGCGGCACCGCTCGCGCCCTTGCCGAGGTTGTCGAGGCGCACCATCAGCAGCGCCTGCGTGCCGCTCGCGAACACGAAGATCTCGGCCCGGTTCGTGTCGTTGCAGGCCTGAACGTCGAAGTAGCCGTCGGCGGGCACGTCCGACAAGGGCATGACGCGGACGAAGGGCTCGCCGGCGTAGCGCTCGGACAGGGCCGCATGCAGCTGGGCGGCACCGGCGCCGCGCTTCAGCTCCGACAGGTGAAGCGGCACGGCGACGGAGAGGCCCTTGAGGAAACTGCCGACGATGGGCATGAACAGGGGCCGCGTCTCGAGCCGGCTGTGCACTGCCATTTCAGGCAGGTGCTTGTGCGTGAGGGACAGTCCGTAGGGCCGCGGCGAAAGCAGCCGGGTGTCGCCGCCGGCCTCGTACTGCTCGATCATCTTCCTGCCGCCGCCCGAGTAGCCCGTGATGGAAGTCGCACTGAGCAGCGCCGTCGTCGAGATCAGGCCGGCATCGACCAGGGGCCGGACCAGCAGGATGAAGCCGGTCGAGTGGCAGCCGGGGTTGGCGATCCGCTTCGACGCCCGCAGCTTCGCGCGCTGATCCGGATCGAGCTCCGGCAGGCCGAACACCCAGTCGCTCGCCGTGCGGTGCGCCGTGCTCGCGTCGATGAGGCAGGTCGAGGCGTTCGTGACCAGCGCGACGGCCTCGCGCGCCGCGCCATCGGGCAGGCAGAGGAAGGCGACATCGGCGGCGTTGAGGAGCCGCGCGCGCTCGCCGGCGTCCTTGCGCAGCTCGGGCGCGGCGCGCAAGACCTCGATGTCCGGGCGCTTGGCAAGATACTCGTGGATGCGAAGGCCGGTCGTTCCTTCCTGGCCGTCGACGAAAACGCGGATGCTCATGGTGATGCCTCGATGAGCCGACAGCATACGGCAGAGGTGGAGAATCCGCCCATGGCGACGAAGAAACCGAAAGGCCTTGGCATGGGCCTCGAAGCACTGCTGGGCCCGCGCGTGGTCGAGGGCGAGCCGCCGGTCAGCGTGTCCGACGGCGAGCCGCACACCGTGTCCGTCGACCGCCTGCAGGCCGGCCGCTACCAGCCGCGGACGCGGATGGACGAAGGGGCGCTGTACGAGCTCGCCGAAAGCATCAAGGCGCAGGGCGTGATGCAACCCGTGCTGGTGCGGCCGGTGCACGGTCTCGATGCGGCCGGCCTGAAGCGCTACGAGATCATCGCCGGCGAACGGCGCGTCCGCGCCGCGCGACTCGCCGGGCTGGACGAGGTGCCGGTGCTCGTCCGCGATGTCTCCGACGAGGCTGCCGCGGCCATGGCCCTGATCGAGAACATCCAGCGCGAGGACCTCAACCCACTCGAGGAAGCGCGCGGCCTCAGTCGCCTGACCGACGAGTTCGGCATGACGCACGAGGCCGCTGCGCGGGCCGTCGGTCGCTCGCGCAGCGCCGCCAGCAACCTGCTGCGCCTCCTCAACCTGACCGAGCCGGTGCAGCAGCTGCTCCTTGCCGGCGACCTGGACATGGGTCACGCCCGCGCCTTGCTCTCGCTCACCGCGGCCGAGCAGATCCAGTGCGGCAACGAGATCGTCGCAAGGAAGCTGAGCGTCCGCGAGGCGGAGAAGCTCGTGACCGCGCGTCAGACGGAGCCGGGACGGCAGGCGCCGCTGCTCCGAACGAAGCGTCAGAAGGGAAGAGACCTCCTGAGGATCGAGCAGCAGCTCTCCGACCAGTTCGCCGCCGCGGTCGAGATCCGCATCAGGAAGCGCACGGCCCAGGGCGACGCCGGCGAGATCGCGATCGCCTTCGGCTCCATGGACGAGCTGAACGGATTGCTCGCCCGGCTGGGCCACGAAGGTTCCTGACCCGCGGGGTTCCGGCCCCCGAAGCCCTGCGATCGGTGCAGCTCTTTCTCGCGTGTCGTCAACCGAATGAAAATTCGGCACGTTGCTTGCTAATTCGATCACGCGAACCAGAGCAGCGCCGACAACACCCGTCTTCTCGACCGTTGGCCTGTGGCACGATGACCGAAGCTTGAGCATCACCTGCTGGTAAAGGAAAGCTCTGATGGCGCCTGCCGGGCTCCATCAGAACTTCCCCGGACGCGGAGGGCCCCCGGCCCCGGCGCCTCCTCGTTGCACAGGAGCACAGCATGGATGTCATCAGCAACTTCGCCGCTCGATTCGAACGCAGCCGCGAAGAAGAGCTGTCGATCGAAGAGTACCTCGCGGAGTGCAAGCGCAATCCGCTCGCCTACGCCACCGCCGCAGAGCGGATGCTCAAGGCGATCGGCGAACCGATCATGGTCGACACGCGCAACGACTCGCGCACGTCGCGCCTGTTCGCGAACAAGGTCATCAAGATCTACCCCGCCTTCGCCGAGTTCTACGGCATGGAGGACGCCATCGAGCAGGTGGTGAGCTACTTCCGCCACGCGGCGCAGGGCCTCGAGGAGAAGAAGCAGATCCTCTACCTGCTCGGGCCCGTCGGCGGCGGCAAGAGCTCGATCGCCGAGCGGCTGAAGCAGCTCATGGAGCACGTCCCGTTCTACGCGATCAAGGGTTCGCCGGTGAACGAGTCGCCGCTCGGGCTCTTCGACCCGGCCGAGGACGGGCCGCTGCTCGAGAAGGAATACGGGATCCCGCAGCGCTACCTCAGCCGCATCCTGAGCCCCTGGGCGGTGAAGCGGCTCGACGAGTACGGGGGCGACATCCGCCGGTTCAAGATCGTCAAGCGGCACCCGAGCGCGCTGAAGCAGATCGGGGTCACCAAGACCGAGCCGGGCGACGAGAACAACCAGGACATCTCGGCGCTGGTCGGCAAGGTCGATATCCGCAAGCTGGAGACCTATTCGCAGGACGATCCCGACGCCTACAGCTTCTCGGGTGGCCTGTGCCTCGCCAACCAGGGGTTGCTCGAGTTTGTCGAGATGTTCAAGGCGCCGATCAAGGTGCTGCATCCGCTGCTCACGGCCACGCAGGAAGGCAACTTCAAGGGCACCGAAGGCTTCGGCGCGATCCCTTTCGACGGTATCGTCCTGGCGCACAGCAACGAGAGCGAGTGGAAGAGCTTTCGCAACAACAAGAACAACGAGGCCTTCCTCGACCGCATCTACATCGTCAAGATCCCGTACTGCCTGCGCGTCAGCGAAGAGATCAAGATCTACGAGAAGCTCCTTCGCAACTCGTCTCTCGCCGAGGCCAAGTGCGCGCCGGGCACGCTGAAGATGATGAGCCAGTTCGCGATGCTCACGCGGCTGAAGGAGCCGGAAAACTCGTCGCTCTATTCGAAGATGCTGATCTACGACGGCGAGAACCTCAAGGACACCGACCCGCGCGCCAAGAGCTACCAGGAGTACCGCGACTACGCCGGCGTCGACGAGGGCATGAGCGGCATCTCGACGCGCTTTGCCTTCAAGATCCTGTCCAAGGTCTTCAACTTCGACCCGGCCGAGGTGGCCGCCAACCCGGTCCACCTGATGTACGTGCTCGAGCAGCAGATCGAGCGCGAGCAGTTCCCGGCCGAGACCGAGCAGAAGTACCTGGGCTTCATCAAGGAGCACCTGTCGGCGCGCTACGCCGAGTTCATCGGCAAGGAGATCCAGACCGCCTACCTGGAGAGCTACAGCGAGTACGGGCAGAACATCTTCGACCGCTACGTGACCTACGCCGACTACTGGATCCAGGACCAGGAGTATCGCGACACCGACACCGGCGAGGTCTTCGATCGGGCCCAGCTGAACGCCGAGCTCGAGAAGATCGAGAAGCCCGCGGGCATCTCGAACCCGAAGGACTTCCGCAACGAGATCGTCAACTTCGTGCTGCGCGCACGCGCCAACAACAACGGCAAAAACCCGCTCTGGACCAGCTACGAGAAGCTGCGCACGGTGATCGAGAAGAAGATGTTCTCGAACACCGAGGAGCTGCTGCCCGTCATCAGCTTCAACGCCAAGGCCAGCGCCGACGAGGCGCAGAAGCACGAGAATTTCGTCAACCGCATGGTCCAGAAGGGCTACACCGCCAAGCAGGTGCGGCTGCTCTGCGAGTGGTACCTGCGGGTGAGGAAGAGCAGCTGAACCAGCTGGACGGGACGCGCATGCTCCAGCAGATCATCGATCGCCGACTGGCCGGCAAGAACAAGTCGATCGGCAACCGCGAGCGCTTCCTGCGGCGTTACCAGGCGCAGGTGCGCGAGGCGGTGAAGAAGGCGATCGACAAGCGCGGCATCCGCGACATCGAGCAGGGCGAGGACATCCGCCTGCCCAAGCGAGACATCCGCGAGCCGGCGTTCAGCCACGGCTCGGGCGGCGCCCGCGAGATCGTCCACCCGGGCAACCAGGAGTACGTGCGCGGCGACCAGATCGAGCGTCCGCAGGGCGGCGGTGGCAGGGGCAACGGGCAGGGGCAGGCGGGCGACTCCGGGGAAGGCGAGGACGATTTCGTCTTCCACCTGACCAAGGAAGAGTTCATGCAGATCTTCTTCGACGACCTCGCCCTGCCGCGCATGACGCGCACGCAGCTGACCGAGGTGCCGGAGATGAAGAGCCAGCGCGCCGGCTTCTCGAACGCCGGCACGCCGAGCAATCTGAGCGTCATCCGCTCGATGCGCGGCGCGATCGGCCGCCGTGTCGCGATCGGCGCCGGCTCGCGCGCCGAGCTCGCCGAGCTCGAGGCCCGCCTGGCCGGCCTGCCGGAGGCGCCGACCGAGGCGGCCGAGGTCCTCGCCCGCGCCGAGCTGCTGGCCAAGATCGAGCTTCTGCGCGCCCGGCTGGCCCGCATCCCCTACCTCGACCCGATCGACCTGCGCTTTCGCAACCGCGTGCGCGTGCCGGTGCCGATGGCCAAGGCGGTGATGTTCTGCCTGATGGACGTGTCCGGCTCGATGGACGAGGCGAGGAAGGATCTCTCCAAGCGCTTCTTCATCCTCCTGTACCTGTTCCTGACCCGCCATTACGAGAAGATCGACATCGTCTTCATCCGCCACCACACGCAGGCGCAGGAGGTCGACGAGGAGAACTTCTTCCGCGCCCGCGAGACCGGCGGGACGGTCGTTTCGAGCGCGCTGGTCCTGATGGACGAGATCATCGAGGCCCGCTATTCGCCGAGCGACTGGAACATCTACGCCGCGCAGGCGAGCGACGGCGACAACTGGCACCACGACTCCGGCCGCTGCCGCGAGCTGCTCACCGAGAGCCTGCTGCCCAAGTGCCGCTACTTCGCCTACGTGCAGGTCGCCGACGAAGAGCAGAACCTGTGGGAAGAGTACGCCCGGCTGCAGGAAACGCAGCGCCACTTCGCGATGCGCAAGGTGACCCAGCCGTCGCAGATCTATCCCGTCTTTCGCGACCTCTTCAAGACGCAGGGAGCCACCGCATGAGCAGCCCGCCGCAGCGTCAGGACGCAGCGCTGCCGCCGGCATCGCCGTCGCGGCGCAAGCTCCGGCCGGAGCGCTCGCTGCCGCTGGCGCCGCTGCCCGCCGGGCGGCGCGCCGAGCAACCGCTGCCCGACCCGAGCGACTGGACGTTCGAGCTCATCGAGCAATACCACGAGAAGATCCGCGCTGCCGCGGCCCGCTTCGCGCTCGACACCTACCCGAACCAGCTCGAGGTCATCACCGCCGAGCAGATGATGGACGCCTACGCTTCCGTGGGCATGCCGGTGAACTACCGGCACTGGAGCTACGGCAAGGAGTTCATCGCCAACGAGCGGAGCTACCGGCGCGGCCAGATGGGCCTGGCCTACGAGATCGTCATCAACTCCGACCCCTGCATCAGCTACCTGATGGAGGAGAACACGACGGCGATGCAGGCCCTGGTCATCGCCCACGCGGCCTACGGCCACAACAGCTTCTTCAAGGGCAACTACCTGTTCCGTCTGTGGACCGACGCGTCGTCGATCATCGACTACCTCGTCTACGCGAGGACCTATATCGCCGAGTGCGAGGAGCGGCACGGCATGCAGGCGGTCGAGGACATCCTCGACAGCTGCCACGCCCTGCAGAACTACGGCGTCGACCGCTACCACCGGCCAAGCAAGATCTCGTTCACCGAGGAGCTGCAGCGGCGCAACGAGCGCCTCGAGTACGCCCAGACCCAGGTCAACGACATCTGGCGCACGCTGCCGCGGCGGCCCGACCGGGCCGAGGAGGCGGGCGAGCAGAAGCGATTCCCGAGCGAGCCGCAGGAAAACCTCCTCTACTTCATCGAGAAGAATGCGCCGCTGCTGGAGCCGTGGCAGCGCGAGGTGGTCCGCATCGTTCGCAAGATCGCCCAGTATTTCTACCCGCAGCGGCAGACGCAGGTCATGAACGAGGGCTGGGCCACCTTCTGGCACCACCAGCTGCTCAACACGCTGTACGACGAGGGCCATCTCACCGACGGTGTGATGATCGAGTGGCTGAAGTCGCACACCAACGTGATCTTCCAGCCGCCGGTGGGCCACCGCGGCTATTCCGGGATCAACCCGTACGCGCTCGGCTTCGCGATGTACACCGACCTGCGCCGCATCTGCGAATCGCCCACCGACGAGGACCACGAGTGGTTCCCGGCCATCGCGGGCACGCCCTGGCTGCCGACCCTTCACCACGCGATGCGCAACTTCAAGGACGAGAGCTTCATCGGCCAGTACCTGTCGCCGAAGGTGATCCGCGACCTGCGCCTGTTCGCCATCGTCGACGACGAGCACGACTCGCACCTGCGCGTCTCGGCGATCCACGACACCGCCGGCTACCGCGAGGTGCGCGAGGCGCTGTCGCGCCAGTACGACCTCGGCTCGCGCGAGCCCGACATCCAGGTCTGGAGCGTCAACCTGCGCGGCGATCGCTCGCTGACGCTGCGCCACACCCGTCACAACGACCGGCCGTTGCACGACGGCGCCCAGGAAGTGCTCAAGCACGTGGCCCGCCTCTGGGGCTTCGGGGTCAACCTCGAAAGCGTCGACAAGCACGGCGACATCACGACCCACTGGTCGGTGACCAGCTCAGAGCTTTCTCTTCTCTAGTCAGAGCGGCCCCAGCGGGGCCCTCCCCGGCCTCCTACAAGGCGAAGATCTTCCCAGGGTTCATGATGTTCTTGGGGTCGAGGGCGCGCTTGAGCGAACGCATCATCTCGATGGCGCCGGAGCCGGCCTCGCTTACCAGGAAATTCATCTTGTGCAGGCCGATGCCGTGCTCGCCGCTGCAGGTGCCGTCCATCGCCAGCACGCGCATGACGAGCGCCTCGTTGAGCCGCTCGGCCACCTCGCGCTCGCTGGGAATGGCCGGGTCGACCAGGTAGGCGATGTGGAAGTTGCCGTCGCCGACGTGGCCGACGATGTAGTGCATCATCCCCGCCGCCTCGGCCTCTTCCGAGGCCTGGACCACGGCTTCGGCCAGCCGCGAGATCGGCACGCAGGTGTCGGTGGTGACCGTGCGGCAGCCCGGCTTCATCTGCAGCCCGGCGAAGTAGGCGCGGTGCCGCGCCGTCCACAGCTTCTTGCGCTCCTCGGGGGTGGTTGCCCACTCGAAGTGCTCGCCGCCGTGCTCGCTCGCGATCTCCTGGACTGTCGCGGCCTGCTCGGCGACGCCGGCCTCGCTGCCGTGGAACTCCATCAGCAGCATCGGCGCTTCGGTCAGCGTCAGCTTGTCGTGGCGATTGACGGCGCGCACCGCGTGCCGGTCGAGCAGCTCGCAGCGGGCGATGGGCACGCCCATCTGGATGATCTGGATCGTGGTCCGCACGGCCGCGTCGATCGACGGGAAGGTGCAGGTCGCCGCCGACATCGCTTCGGGCACCGGGTAGACGCGCAGCGTGATCTCGGTCATGACGCCGAGCGTGCCTTCGCTGCCCACCATCAGGCGGGTCAGGTCGTAGCCGGCCGAGGACTTGCGGGCCCGGGTGCCGGTGCGGATGACTTCGCCCTGCGCCGTCACCACGGTCAGGGCGAGCACGTTCTCGCGCATCGTGCCGTAGCGAACGGCATTGGTGCCGCTCGCCCGCGTCGCGCTCATGCCGCCGATCGAGGCGTCCGCGCCCGGGTCGATGGGGAAGAAGAGGCCGGTGTGGCGGATCTCGTCGTTGAGCTGGTTGCGCGTCACACCAGCCTGCACGGTGACCGTCAGGTCCTCGGCATTGACGGCGATGACGCGGTTCATGCGCGACAGGTCGATGCTCACGCCACCCTGCACCGCGAGCAGGTGGCCCTCGAGCGAGGAGCCGACGCCGAACGGAATCACAGGCGCCGCATGCCGGTCGGCGAGCTTGACCACCTCGGCGACTTCCTCGGTGCTCTCGCAGAAGACGACCGCCTCCGGCGGCGGCGCATCGATCGGCGACTCGTCGCGGCCGTGCTGCTCGCGCACGACCAGCGCCGTCGAGCATCGATCGGCAAACCGCGCCTTCAGGGCGGCCAGCATCTCCGGAGCGACGGCGCGCGGCTCGATGCGCGGCAGCAGGTGCGCGGGAAGGGGTGCGTTCATGGCCAACTCTCCTGGCGGCCGGGGGCCGTCGGGCCATTGTAGGAAGGCTGCGCCGGCCCCTCACGCGCCGCTGCATTGCGCTGCTAGGATGGGCCGACCATGTCCAACCGCCTGACCCAGATCGCGACCCGGACCGGCGACGATGGCACGACCGGTCTCGGCGACGGCACCCGCGTGCCGAAGAGCCACCTGCGCATCGCCGCGCTCGGCGACGTCGATGAGCTGAACTCCTGCCTGGGCGTGATCCTCGCCGAGCCCCTGCCCGACGACGTCCGCGCGCTGCTCGTCGTCGTCCAGCACGAGCTCTTCAATCTCGGCGGCGAACTGTCGATCCCCGGCTTCGAGCTGCTCAAGGCCGAGGCCGTGGCCCGGCTCGACGAGGCCTTGGCCCATTACAACGCCGGCCTGCCACGACTGAAGGAATTCATCTTGCCGGCCGGCACGCGCAGCGCCGCGCTGGCCCACGTCGGCCGCACGGTGGCGCGGCGGGCCGAGCGGTCGGTGGTCGCCCTGGCCGGAAGCGAGGCGGTGCGCAGCGAAGCGCGCCAGTACCTGAACCGGCTCAGCGACCTGCTGTTCGTGCTCGCCCGCGTACTCAACCGGGCCAACCTCGACGGGCTCGGCGGCGACGACGTCTACTGGCAGAGCGAGCGGCTCGCCCGCGACTCCGGCTGAAGCGAGCGGCTGGCCCGGACGGCGGCCGACTCAGCGGCCGACGACCAGGGCGCTCTCGGCCAGCCACGTCACGGGCGAGCCGGCCGCGGCGCGCTGCAGGCGCAGCTCGACGCTGGCGCGTTGCTCGGGCGACAGGCTGCTGTAGAGGAAGTCGCGACCGTTGCCGGGGTCGCCCGCGACGAACAGCTGCGAGGTCACCTCGCCGATGGCGGCATGGCGCACCTTGACGTGGATGTGCGGCGTCCGGCCCGGATACGGGACCGGGCGGATGGTGCGGAAGCGATAGACGCCCTGGGCATCGGCGACGCTGCTGCCGAAGCCCTGGAAGCCGTCGTCGACGCGGGCGCCGGCGCCGCGCGGGTGGCGGTAGCTGCCGAAGGCGTCGCACTGCCAGATCTCGACCTCGGCGCGGTCCAGGGCCTTGCCGTCGGGATCGACGACCTGGCCGAACAGGTCGAGCAGCTGACCCGTGGCGCGCGGGCGCGGCTGGCCGTCGGGCGCGGCGCCAGCCACGGTCGTCAGGTCGGCGTCCCAGTCGAGCGACCGGGCCCGGTACGCCGGCGACGGGTAGAAGGGCCCGTCGGTCATGCGCGGCAGGATTGTCCGCGCCCACGCGGGGAAGCCGATCCAGGCGGCGCCCGCCGCGCCGGCGGCAGCGAGGAGACGGCGCCGTCCTGCGCTCATGGCGTGGCCGCGGCCGGCACGGCGGCGCTTCGCGCGACCAGCGCCCGGCGCTGCAGCACGGCGTCGCTCAGTCCCTGCAGGACGGCGCGCGACTCGTCCCAGCCGATGCACGCGTCGGTGATGCTCTGCCCGTACGCCAGGCGCGCCGGGTTGTCGCGCCCGGCCAGGAACTTCTGCGCGCCGGCCTGGAGGTGGCTCTCGACCATGACGCCGAAGATACATCGATTTCCCGCCGCCAGCTGGGCGCCGATGTCGCGCGCCACCTCGACCTGGCGGCCGTGCTGCTTGCTGCTGTTGGCATGGCTGCAGTCGATCATCAGCGTGCAGTCCAGCTTGGCCGCCTCGATCTCGGCGCAGGCGGCGGCGATCGAGGCGGCGTCGTAGTTCGGCGTCTTGCCGCCGCGCAGGATGACGTGGCAGTCGGTGTTGCCGCGCGTCTCGACGATCGCCACCTGGCCGTTCTTGTGCACCGACAGGAAGTGGTGCGGCCGGGCCGCGGCCTGGATCGCGTCGATGGCGATGCGGATGTTGCCGTCGGTGCCGTTCTTGAAGCCGATCGGCGCAGACAGGCCCGAGGCGAGTTCGCGGTGGACCTGGCTTTCGGTCGTGCGCGCGCCGATCGCGCCCCAGGCGATCAGGTCGCCGAGGTACTGCGGCGAGATGACGTCCAGGAACTCGCTGCCGGCGGGCATGCCGAGGCGGTTGATCTCGAGCAGGAGCTGGCGGCCGATGCGCAGGCCCTCGTCGATGCGGTAGCTCTCGTCGAGGTAGGGATCGTTGATCAGGCCCTTCCAGCCGACGGTGGTGCGGGGCTTCTCGAAGTAGACGCGCATGACGATCTCGAGCGTGCCGGCGAAGCGGTCGCGTTCGGCCTTGAGCCGCTTGGCGTACTCGACGGCCGCGAGCGGGTCGTGGATCGAGCACGGACCCATGATCACCAGGAGCCGGTCGTCCTGCCGCTTCATGATCCGGCGGATCGCCTCGCGCGTCGTTCCGATCTGCTGCTCGACCGGCGTGCCGGCGATCGGAAAGAAGCGGATCAGGTGCTCCGGCGGCGGCAGCGGCGTCACGTCCTCGATCCGCTGGTCGTCGGTGCGGCTGGTTCGTTCGCCGCGCGCATACGCCGTCTCGGCGGGGGGAGCGTTCTTCGTCGGCATGGCGTGTTCTCCTTGTCCTGAAGGCATAAAAAAACCGCCGGGGGGTGCCCGGCGGTTTTCAGAGATTCGGTGCGCTGGTCTGTTTCCTATGCGCAAGCTTCTCCGGCCGCCGAGCGGTGAGAGAACGCAAAATAAAAGTAGGAAGCGTCACGCGAAAGCATGGGCGGCAATGTAGCACGCGAGGGCACGAACGCCGTCTTCCGCAAGGGCCGCCGGGTGCAAACCCGTACGGAATGCGCACCCAGGGGCCTGGCCGACACTCGGCAGTCGCCATGAACGGGGAGCGAAGCGTATGCCGCATGCCGTCGGCCTGATCAGCACCCTTGCCGCGGGGTTCGGGCTGGCCCTGGTGTTCGGCTTCCTCGCCGAGCGGTTGCGCATGCCGGCGCTCATCGGCTACCTGCTCGCCGGCATCGCCATCGGTCCGGCCACTCCCGGCTTCGTCGCCGACGCCGAGATCGCGGCCCAACTCGCCGAGATCGGCGTGATGCTGCTGATGTTCGGCGTCGGCCTGCACTTCTCCCTGGCCGACCTGCTCGCGGTTCGCAAGATCGCCGTGCCAGGGGCGGTCGTGCAGATGGGCGTGGCGACGGCGCTCGGCTACGCCGGAGCGCGGTTCTGGGGCTGGCCGGTCGGCGACGCCCTCGTCTTCGGCCTGGCCTTGTCGGTGGCCAGCACGGTCGTGCTGCTGAAGGCGCTGGAGGCACGCGCCGCGCTCGAGTCCGGGCCGGGCCGGATCGCCGTCGGCTGGCTGGTCGTCGAGGACCTGGCGATGGTGCTCGTGCTGGTCGTCCTGCCGCCCCTCGCCGGCCTGCTCGGCGGCCACCAGCCCGGCGACGGCGCGCACGGCCTGGCGCGCACGCTGGCAACGACGCTGGGCCAGGTGGTCGCCTTCGTCAGCCTGATGCTGGTCGTCGGCCGGCGCGTCTTTCCCTGGGTGCTCTGGCAGGTGACGAAGACCGGCTCGCGCGAGCTGTTCACCCTGGCCGTGATCGTCGCCGCCGTGACGATCGCGTACGGCTCGTCGCTCCTGTTCGGCGTGTCGTTCGCCCTTGGCGCGTTCTTCGCCGGCATGGTCCTGCGCGAGTCGCAGTTCAGCCAGCGCGCGGCCGAGGAGACGCTGCCCTTGCGTGATGCTTTCGCCGTGCTGTTCTTCGTGTCGGTCGGCATGCTGGTCGATCCGGCGGTGCTTGTGGAGCGGCCGGTGCAGGTGCTCGGCGTCGTCGCCATCATCGTCGTCGGCAAGTCGGTGGCCGCCATGGCCCTCGTGCTGGCGCTCGGCTATCCGCTGGGCACGGCGCTCCTGGTCTCGGCCAGCCTGGCGCAGATCGGCGAGTTCTCCTTCATCCTCGCCGGGCTCGGCATGTCCCTGGGACTCCTTTCCGCGGAGGCGCGCAGCCTGATCGTCGCCGGCGCACTGATCTCGATCGCTTTGAACCCGCTGCTGTTCCACGGTGCAGCGAAGCTCGGCGAGCGCCTGGCGCGGGGCGGACCGGGATGGCTTCGTCGCCTCCAGGACCGCGCCGATGCCCTGGCCGAGCTGCCGCTGACGACGCCGGAGCGGTACCTGGCACGGCACGTCGTCATCGTCGGCTACGGCCGCGTCGGCCAGCGCATCGCCCAGGCGCTCGCCGCGGCGGGAATCCCCTTCGTGGTGGCCGAGGAGAACCGCGAGGCCGTGGAGCGCCTGCGCGAGCAAGGCACGGCAGCCGTCTACGGCAACGCCACGGATCCGGAGACGCTGATCCAGGCCCACATCGCGCACGCGCGCCTGCTCGTGATCGCCACGCCCGAGACTATCGACGTGCGGCAGATGGTGCAGGCCGCACGGGCACTGAACCCGCAGATCGCAGTGGCCCTGCGCAGCCACAACAGCGAGGAAGCGGCGCTGCTGGAGTCTGAAGGGACGGGGCGCGTGTTCGTGGGCGAGAGCGAGCTGGCGCTGGCGATGTCGAGCCACGTCATCGAGACCGTGCGCGGCACCGCGGCGAAAACCTAGGGGGTTGAAGGCCCTGCGACGGCTCCTACGCCGTGCCCCCGACGGTGATTCGGTCGATGCGCAGCGTCGGTTGGCCGACGCCCACGGGGACGCTCTGCCCTTCCTTGCCGCAGACGCCGACGCCGGTGTCGAGCCGCATGTCGTTGCCGATCGCCGAAACGCGGGTCAGCGCGTCGGGGCCGTTGCCGATCAGCGTCGCGCCCTTGACCGGGTACTGGATCTTGCCGTTCTCGACCCAGAACGCCTCGCTCGCAGAGAACACGAACTTGCCGCTCGTGATGTCGACCTGGCCGCCGCCGAAGTTGGTGGCGTAGAGGCCGCGCTTGAGGCCGGCGACGATCTCTTCCTTGGTCTTGTCGCCGCCGAGCATGTAGGTGTTGGTCATGCGCGGCATCGGCACCGCCGCATAGCTCTCGCGCCGGCCGTTGCCGGTGGGCTTGACCTTCCTCAGCCGCGCGTTCATCGAGTCCTGGATGTAGCCCTTCAGGATGCCGTCCTCGATGAGCACGTTCTTCTGCGTCGCGTTGCCTTCGTCGTCGATGTTGAGCGAGCCGCGCCGGTCGGGGAGGGTGCCGTCGTCGAGCACGGTGACGCCGCGGGCGGCGACGCGCTGGCCGATGCGGCCGGTGAAGGCGCTCGCGCCCTTGCGGTTGAAGTCGCCCTCGAGGCCGTGGCCGATGGCCTCGTGCAGCAGCACCCCGGGCCAGCCGGGGCCGAGGACGATGCTCATCTCGCCGGCCTTCGCGGGCCGCGATTCGAGGTTGGTGAGGGCGGCGGTGACGGCGCTGTCGACGTAGCCGGCGATCACGTCGTCCTGGAAGTAGCCCAGGCCGAAGCGGCCGCCGCCGCCGCCGCTGCCCGACTCGCGGCGCACGGCGCCGTCGATGGTCTGCTCGGCGATGACGCTGAGCGACAGCCGCACCAGTGGCCGGACGTCGGCGGCGAAGGTGCCGTCGGCGCGCGCGACGAGGATCACGTCGTACTCGCTGGCGAGGCCCGCCATCACCTGGACGATGCGCGGGTCCTTGGCGCGGGCGAGCTTTTCCACCTTCTCGAGCAGCGCCACCTTCTGCGTGCTGTCGAGGGTGGCGATCGGGTCCATCGGCGCGTAGAGAAGGCGGCTGCCCGCCAGCGAGCGGGCACCGAAGACCTTGACGCGGCGGCTCTGGCCGGCGGCGGCGATGGTGCGCACCGTCCGCGCCGCATCGAGCAGGGCGGCCTCGGAGATGTCGTCGGAGTAGGCGAACGCGGTCTTCTCGCCGGCGACGGCGCGCACGCCGACGCCCTGGTCGATGCCGAAGCTGCCGCTCTTGACGATGCCTTCCTCCAGGCTCCAGCCCTCGCTGCGCGTGTACTGGAAGTAGAGGTCGGCGTCGTCGATGCGGTGCGTGGCGATCGTCGCCAGCGCCGCCGCCAGCTTGCTCTCGTCGAGACCGAAGGGCTCGAGGAGGAGCGCTCGGGCAATCGCCAGCCGTTCGATCGTGGGTTCGCGGGAGATCATGCGTGGGTGTCCGGTGAGAGGCTTCGATTGTAGAAGGGGGTCATTCCTGAGCCTTCGCAAGGTCGTCGGCAACGGCGGCCTTCAGCTGGAGTGCGCGGGCGTAGAGCAGGTTGCGCGGCGCGCCGCCGATCTCGGCGGCCAGCATGACCGCCTGCTTCAGGGGCAACGCGTCCAGCAACGGGCGCAGGACCGCGTCGTGCGCGTCCTCGACGGCTGCGGGCGCGGTCGCGGCCAGGGCGTGCAGGACGAGCACGAACTCGCCGCGGGCCCGGTTCGGGTCGGCAGCCAGCCACGGCGACAGCTCGCGACAGGCCAGCGTCGCCACCGTCTCGAACTGCTTGGTCAGCTCGCGGCAGATCGTCGCCGCCCGCTGCGGGCAGGCCTGGCCCAGCGCCGCGGCCAGCGCCTCGATGCGGTGTGGCGCCTCGAACAGCACCTGGGTCGCCGCGGCACGGGCAACCTTGTCGAGCCGGCGCGTCCGGTCCGCACCCTTGGCGGGCAGGAAGCCGACGAAGACGAAGCCGTCGGCGTCGCGGTCGCCGGCGACCGCGAGCGCGGCGAGGGCGCTGCTCGGGCCGGGGATCGGCACGACCCGGTACCCCGCCGCGGCGACGACGGCCACCAGGCCCGCACCCGGGTCGCTCACCGCGGGCGTCCCGGCATCGCTGACGTAGGCGACGCGCTCGCCGCGGCCGAGCCGGGCGAGCACGGCGTCGCTGGCGGCGCGCTCGTTGTGCTCGTGCAGGGCGAGCAGGGCCTTGTCGAGACCGAAGTGGCGCAGCAGGGCGGCGCTGTGCCGGGTGTCCTCGCAGGCGACGGCATCGACGAGTGCCAGCACGTGCAGGGCGCGCAGGCTCAGGTCGGCGAGGTTGCCGATCGGCGTCGCGACGACATAGAGCGTCGCCGCGGGATACTGCTGGCCACCGGCAGCCAGCTGCGCCGCCGCCACGAGCTTCGATCCATCCACCCCTTGCGCCCTTCCGTGCACGGCCTCCGGTGACGACGATCCGACCTTCGACGACGACGAAGGCGCTCGGCGATGCGGCCGAGGCGCGCGCCCTGGCACACCTCGCCGGCCAAGGACTGGTGCTGGTGCAGCGCAATTATCGGGTCGCGCGCGGGCCGCGCCTGCGCGGCGGCGAGGTCGACCTGGTGATGCGCGAGCCGGACGGAACGCTGGTCTTCGTCGAGGTGCGGGCGCGCCGCGACGCGCGCCATGGCGGCGCCGCGGCGAGCGTCGGGGCCGCGAAGCAGCAGCGCCTGGTCCTCGCCGCGCGCCACTTCCTGCGCCACCTGGCGGCACCGCCGCCATGCCGGTTCGACGTCGTGGCGGTCGACGGCGACAGGATCGAGTGGCTGCGGGCGGCCTTCGACGCCGGCTGAGATGGCCAGTGGCAGCCATCGACGCCTGCCACTGAACCTTTGCCGCGGGAGCGCTGTCATATGATCCGTGACTATGCTCGAGCAACGAATCCAGCAGCAGTTTTTCGACAGCGCCGACCTCAAGTACGCGGCCGCGGAAGTGCTCAGCAAGCCGATCGCCGACGCCGTCAGCGCCCTCGTCGGCAGCATCACCGGAGGCGGCAAGGTGCTCGCGTGCGGTAACGGCGGCTCGGCCGCCGATGCCCAGCATTTCGCCGCCGAGTTCGTCGGCCGCTTCGAGCGCGAACGGCCCGGCCTGGCCGCCATCGCCCTCACCGTCGACACCTCGATCCTCACCGCCGTCGGCAACGACTATGGCTACGAGGTCATCTTCGCCAAGCAGGTCCAGGCGCTCGGCGCCCCGGGCGACGTGCTGCTCGCCATCACCACGAGCGGCAACTCGGCCAACGTCCTCGCCGCGGTGAGCGCCGCGAAGGCCAAGGACATGACGGTCGTCGCGCTGACCGGCAACACAGGCGGCAGGATGCGCGAGTTGCTCACCGAGACCGACGTCCACATCTGCGTGCCGCACGAGCGGACCGCCCGTATCCAGGAAGTGCACCTGCTGGTGCTGCATTGCCTGTGCGACGCGGTCGACCTGCAACTGCTCGGCGAACAGGAGAACACATGAGCCTTCCTTCGCGGCTGCGGTCGCGCTCGGTGGCGGCCGCGGTACTGGCCGCCACCGCCGTGCTGGCCGGCTGCGCGCCGCTGCTCATCGGCGGTGCCGTCGTCGGCGGCGCGCTCGTCGCCACCGACCGCCGCACCTCCGGCTCGCTGGTCGACGACGAGATCATCGAGCTGAAGGGGAAAAGCCGTGCCGGCGAGGCCCTCGGCGATCGCGGCACCGTCACGCCCACCAGCTACAACCGCATCGTCCTGCTCACCGGCGAGGTGCCGACCGAGGCCGACAAGGCCCTGGCCGAGCGGGTCATCGCCCGCATCGACAACGTGCAGTCGGTGGTGAACGAGGTGACGGTGGGGCCCATGAACACCTTCGGCGAGCGCAGCCGCGACGTCTTCGTCGCCGCCAAGGTCAAGGCCAGCATCGTCGACGCCAAGGACCTGTTCGCGAACTCGATCAAGGTCGTCGTCCATCGCGGCACCGTGTACCTGATGGGCCGCGTCACCGAGCGCGAGGCGGTCCGCGCCAGCGAGGTGGCGCGCGGCGTCACGGGCGTGAACAAGGTCGTCCGCGTGTTCGAGATCCTGACCGAGGCCGAGCTCGCGAACCGGGCGCCGCGCAGCGCCGCCCGCGCGGCCAGCGCGCCCTGATCACGGCGCCGCGACGGCCCTATGAGCGCAGGCGCTTGATCAGGCTGGAGGTGTCGTCGCGGCGGCCGCCCTGCGCCTGCAGGTCGGCGTAGAACTGGTCGACGAGCGCGGTCACCGGCAGCCGGGCACCGTTGCGGCGCGCCTCGTCGAGGGCCATGCCGAGGTCCTTGCGCATCCAGTCGACGGCGAAGCCGAAGTCGAACCGGTTCTCGATCATGGTGGGGCCCCGGTTGTCCATCTGCCAGCTCTGCGCCGCGCCCTTTCCGATGACCTCGAGCACCGCCTTCATGTCGAGGCCCGCGCGCTCGCCGAAGGCGATCGCCTCCGACAGGCCCTGGACGAGCCCGCCGATGGCGATCTGGTTGACCATCTTGGCGAGCTGGCCCGAGCCGCTCGGGCCGAGCAGCGTCACCGCCTTGGCGAAGGCCATCGCCACCGGCTTCGCCTCGGCGAAGGCGGCCGCGTCGCCGCCGCACATGACGGTCAGCGCGCCGTTGATCGCGCCGAGGTTGCCGCCGGAGACGGGTGCATCGATGAAGCGCAGGCCGCGGCGATCGCCTTCGGCGGCTAGCTCGCGGGCGACTTGCGCCGAGGCCGTCGTGTGGTCGACGAAAAGGGCGCCTGCCCGCATGCCGGCATAGGCCCCGGAGTCGCCCAGCACCACCGAGCGCAGGTCGTCGTCGTTGCCGACGCAGGCGAAGACGATCTCCGCGCCCTCGGCGGCTGCGGCCGGCGTGGGCGCGTTGGCGCCGCCGTGCTCGGCGACCCATTCGGCCGACTTCTTCGCCGTCCGGTTGAAGACCGTCACCCGGTGCCCGGCCCGGGCCAGGTGGCCGGCCATCGGGTAGCCCATCACGCCGAGGCCGAGGAAGGCGACGCTGCGCGGGGGAACGGATTCGTACTGCTTGGTGCTCATGGCTCACAGCATAACGGCCTCCGAGGAGGCCGTTAACGAGGCAGGAGCGGGGGCCGTCGCGGCCGGGCCCTCAGACGATGTGCATGTGCTCGGTGCCGGCCGTGAGATCGCTGTTGCGGGCCCGCTGGCTGTGCAGCTTGATCTGCAGGCGCAGGTCGTTCACCGAATCCGCGTTGCGCAGGGCGTCCTCGAAGGTCACGGTCTGGCTCTCGTAGAGGTCGAACAGGCTCTGGTCGAAGGTCTGCATGCCGAGCTCGCGCGAGCGCTTCATGATCTCCTTGATCTCGGCCACCTCGCCCTTGAAGATCAGGTCGGAGATCAGCGGCGTGTTGAGCATGATCTCGACCGCGGCGACCCGGCCCTTGCCTTCCTGGCGCGGCAGCAGGCGCTGCGAGACGAGCCCCTTGAGGTTCAGCGAGAGGTCCATCAGCAGCTGGGCGCGCCGCTCTTCCGGGAAGAAGTTGATGATCCGGTCGAGCGCCTGGTTGGCGCTGTTGGCGTGCAGCGTCGCCAGGCAGAGGTGGCCGGTCTCGGCGAAGGCGACGGCGTGCTCCATCGTCTGGCGGTCGCGGATCTCGCCCATCAGGATCACGTCGGGCGCCTGGCGCAGCGTGTTCTTCAGCGCGATGCCCCAGTCGTCGGTGTCGATGCCGACCTCGCGCTGCGTGATGATGCAGTTCTTGTGCGGGTGGACGAACTCGACCGGGTCCTCGATGGTGATGATGTGGCCGAACGAGTTCTCGTTGCGCCAGTCGACGATCGCCGCCAGCGAGGTGCTCTTGCCCGAGCCCGTCGCGCCGACGAAGATCACCAGGCCGCGCTTGCTCATCGCCACGTCCTTGAGCACGTGCGGCAGGTTCATGCTGTCGACCGTCGGCAGCACCTGCGGGATGGTCCGCATGACGAGGCCGACGTGGCCCTGCTGCACGAAGGCATTGACGCGGAAGCGCCCGATGCCCTGCGGCGCGACCGCGAAGTTGCACTCCTTGGTGCGCTCGAACTCCGCCGCCTGCTTGTCGTTCATGATCGACCGCGTCAGGGCCAGCGTGTGCTGGCTGGTCAGCGGCTGCGGCGAGACCTTGGTGACCTTGCCGTCGACCTTGATCGCGGGTGGAAAGTCGGCGGTGAGGAAGAGGTCGGAGCCGTTGCGCGACACCATCAGCCGCAGCAGGTCGTTGACGAACTTGGATGCCTGGTCGCGTTCCATGAGTGCCCCTGGTTCAGCCCGGGAAGTTCTCGGGGAACTTCGCCTTGGCGCGCGCTTCCGCGGGGGAAACGATGTTGCGACGGACGAGGTCGGCCAGGTTCTGGTCGAGCGTCTGCATGCCGATGTTGTTGCCGGTCTGGATCGACGAGTACATCTGGGCGACCTTGTTCTCGCGGATGAGGTTGCGGATCGCCGCCGTGCCCAGCATGATCTCGTGCGCCGCGACCCGGCCCGAGCCGTCCTTGGTCTTGCAGAGCGTCTGCGAGATGACGCCGATCAGCGACTCGGACAGCATGGCGCGGACCATTTCCTTCTCGGCCGCCGGGAAGACGTCGACGATGCGGTCGACCGTCTTCGCGGCGCTCGAGGTGTGCAGCGTGCCGAAGACCAGGTGGCCGGTTTCCGCGGCGGTGAGGGCGAGGCGGATCGTCTCCAGGTCGCGCATCTCGCCGACCAGGATGCAGTCCGGGTCCTCGCGCAGCGCCGAGCGCAGCGCATTGGCGAACGACAGCGTGTGCGGGCCGACCTCGCGCTGGTTGATCAGGCACTTTTTCGACTCGTGCACGAACTCGATCGGGTCCTCGACGGTGAGGATATGGCCGAACTCGTTCTCGTTGAGGTGGTTGACCATCGCCGCCAGCGTCGTCGACTTGCCCGAGCCGGTCGGGCCGGTGCAGAGCACCATGCCGCGCGGCTTCATCGACAGCTCGGCGAAGACCGGCGGGCAGTTCAGCTGCTCGAGCGTGAGGATCTTCGACGGGATGGTCCGGAACACGGCGCCGGCGCCGCGGTTCTGGTTGAAGGCGTTGACGCGAAAGCGCGCCAGGCCCTGGATCTCGAACGAGAAATCGCACTCGAGCGTCTCTTCGTAGTTCTTTCGCTGCGAGTCGTTCATGATGTCGTACACCATCTCGTGCACCTGCTTGTGCTCGAGGGGGTCGACATTGATGCGGCGCACGTCGCCGTGGACGCGGATCATCGGCGGCAGGCCTGCGGAGAGGTGCAGGTCCGATGCCTTGTTCTTGACTGAAAACGCCAGCAGTTGGGTGATGTCCATGGGTCTTCAGGGAGTGGCCGACGGGGCCGCGACGGACGCGAGGTCGGGATATCCCCGCAGCGGAGTGGGGCAATGATCGCAGACAAGCTCGCCCAAGTGAACGCGCGCATTGCAAGCGCTTGTGCGGCCGCCCGACGCCCCGTGCAAAGCGTCACGTTGCTTGCCGTGAGCAAGACGTTTCCCGCCGCCGACGTCCGTGAAGCCTGCACGGCGGGCCAGTTCCGCTTCGGCGAGAACTACGTGCAGGAAGGGCTCGACAAGATCGCCGCGCTGGCGGACCTGCGCGACAGGCTCGAGTGGCACCTGATCGGGCCGCTGCAGGGCAACAAGACACGGGTCGTCGCCGAAAGCTTCGACTGGGTCCATTCCATCGATCGGCTGAAGATCGCCGAGCGCCTCAGCGCACAGCGGCCGTCGGGCTTGCCGCCGTTGTCGGTGTGCGTGCAGGTCAACATCAGCGGCGAAGCGAGCAAGGGCGGCGTCGCACCCGCCGAGGTGCCGGCGCTCGCCCGCGCCGTAGCGAACCTGCCCCGGCTCCGGCTGCGTGGCCTGATGGCCATTCCGGAGCCGGCCGCTCCCGGCGACCCCGAAGGGCAGCGCCGGCCTCATCGCGAGCTGCACGCGCTGCTGCAGCGCCTGCGCGGCGAGGGCCTGCCCCTCGACACGATGTCGGCCGGCATGAGCGACGATCTCGAGGCGGCGATCGCCGAAGGTGCGACGCTGGTCCGCATCGGCGGCGCCATCTTCGGACTGCGGGTCTAGAACCTCCGGAACGCTCTTCCATGCACGAGACGACACCCTTCCCGCCGGCGCGTCGCCGCCTTCCCGCTCCCTGCCGCCCCGAAGCCGAGGTCGTCGCCCAGCTGCGCGCGGCCGCTGCGTCCGCCATCGACTGGCCCGGCGTCGTCGCGATGGCCGGGCCCTGGGTGCGTGCCGTGCGCGACCGGCCAGCGCCGTTCTGGGCCCTCGAGTCGCTCCTGCAGGAGTACCCGATCTCGAGCCGCGAGGGGCTGGCCCTGATGCGACTGGCCGAGGCGCTGCTGCGGGTGCCCGACACCGAGACGGCGATCGCCCTGACCGCCGACCAGCTCGGCCGTGCCGACTTCGGCGCTGCGAAGGGCGATGCCGCCACCGCGCCGCGCGCCGCATCGCCGCACCCGCTGATGGCCACCCTGTCGGCCAGCGCGATCGCTTTGTCGAAGCGCTTCCTGCCCGATGCCGAAGCCGACACCGGGCTGTTGCGCCGCCTCGGTGCGCAGACGGTGGTCGCGGCGACGGTCAGGGCGATCCAGCTTCTCGGCCGCCAGTTCGTCCTCGGCCGTTCGATCGGCGAAGCGCTCGGCGAGGCTTCCGACGCGCGCCGCCGCCAGCCGCGCCTCGTGTTCAGCTACGACATGCTCGGCGAAGGTGCCCGCACCGAGAACGATGCGCGGCGCTACCTGGCCTCGTACCTCGACGCCGTCCGCGCCATCGCCGCCGCACGTGGGTCGAGCACGCCGGGCGGGCCGGCCGCCGGCGACGGCATCTCGATCAAGCTGTCGGCCCTCTTCTCGCGCTATGAAGAAGCGCAGCGCGAGCGCGTGTTCGCCGAGCTGGTGCCGAGGGTGCGCCAGCTCATCGAGCTCGCGGCCGCCGCGGACCTGAACTTGACGATCGACGCCGAGGAAAGCGACCGCCTCGAGCTCTCGCTCGACCTGTTCGAGGTCCTGGCCCAGGGCATCGCCGCGACGAGCCCGCAGTGGCGCGGCTTCGGCCTGGCCGTGCAGGCCTATCAGACGCGCGCGCTCGCGGTCGTCGACGAGGTGGCGCGCATCGGCCGGGTGCACGGCCTGCGCTTCATGGTCCGCCTGGTCAAAGGCGCGTACTGGGACGGCGAGATCAAGCGCGCCCAAGAGCTCGGCCTGGCCGGCTACCCGGTCTTCACCGAGAAGGCGCACACCGACGTCTCCTACCTTGCCTGCGCCGCTGCCTTGGTCGGCCACGCCGACGTGATCCGGCCGCAGTTCGCGACGCACAACGCCGGAACGATCGCCGCCATCCTGCAGATGGCCCGGGCCAGCGGCGCGCCGTTCGAGATGCAGCGCCTGCACGGCATGGGCGAGGCGGTGTACCGGGAGGTCGGCGACGTCCCGCTGCGCATCTATGCGCCGGTGGGCGAGCACCGCGACCTGCTCGCCTACCTGGTTCGCCGCCTGCTCGAGAACGGCGCCAACTCCTCGTTCGTGCACCAGCTGTCGGACCCGAGCATCGACGTCGAGGCGCTGCTGGCATCGCCCTTGCGCGCGTCGGCGCCCAGCCCGCCCCTGCCGCTGCCGGTTGACCTGTACCGAAGCGCCGGCGGCGGCAGGCGCAACTCGGTCGGCGTCGACCTCGCCGACGTGGCCCAGCGCGAGCCGGTCGAGCGTGCCGTCGCCGCGACCCGTCTCGAAGCCGTGGCCGAGGCGACCGCAAGCGACGTGCGCGCCGCCGTCGGGCGGGCGCGGTCGGCGTTCCCCGCCTGGGATGCCAGGCCTGTCGGCGCACGCGCGGCTGTGCTCCGTGCCGCCGCCGACGCGCTCGAGGCGCGCCTCGCCGAGTTCTGCGGCCTGCTCGTCGTCGAGGCCGGCAAGACGATGGGCGACGCCGTCGCCGAGGTCCGTGAGGCGGTCGACTTCTGCCGCTACTACGCCGACGAAGCCGAGCGCGCCTTGCGGCCGACGGCGCTGCCCGGGCCGACCGGCGAGAGCAACGAGCTGCGCCTGCACGGCCGCGGTGTCTTCGCCTGCATCAGCCCGTGGAATTTCCCGCTCGCCATCTTCGGCGGCCAGGTCGTCGCCGCGCTGGTGACCGGCAACGCGGTCGTCGCCAAGCCGGCCGAGCAGACGCCGGCGGTCGCCGCCCGCCTGGTCGGCCTGCTGCACGACGCGGGCGTGCCGGACGACGCGCTGGCGCTCGTCCACGGCGCCGGGGAGACGGTCGGCGCGGCGCTGGTCGCCGACGAGCGGATCGGCGGCGTCTGCTTCACCGGCTCGCTGCCGGTGGCGCAGGCGATCAACCGGGTCCTTGCCGCGCGCGCGGGCGCCATCGTGCCGCTCATCGCCGAGACGGGCGGGGTCAACGCGATGATCGTCGACCCGAGCGCGCTGCCGGAGCAGGTCGTCGATGCCGTGGTGCAGAGCGCGTTCCGCTCGGCCGGTCAGCGCTGCTCGGCGCTGCGACTCCTCTGCGTGCACGAGGGCGTCGCCGAGCCGGTGCTGGAGATGGTTCGCGGCGCCCTGGCCGAGCTGGCGGTCGGCGACACCGGGCGCTTCTCCACCGACGTCGGGCCGCTCATCGACGCCGAGGCGCAGGCGACCGTCGCTGCCGCGGTGCAACGGCTGCGCCAGAAAGCCAGGTTGATCGGCGAAGCAGCCGGGCCACGTGAAGCGAGAGCCGGCGCCCACTTCCTCGCGCCGGTGGCATTCGAGCTCGTCGCCGTCGAGGACGTCGAAGGCGAGGTCTTCGGCCCGGTCCTCCACGTCGTCCGCTGGCGGGGCGACGCCGACGCCCTGATGCAGCGGATCAATGCCCTGGGCTACGGGCTGACGCTCGGCATCCAGACGCGCATCGACAGCCGGGCCCTGCGCCTCGCCGCCGAGGCCCGGATCGGCAACGTCTACGTCAACCGCAACATGATTGGCGCCGCCGTCGGCGTCCAGCCGTTCGGCGGCGAGGGGTTGTCCGGCACCGGCCCGAAGGCCGGCGGGCCGCACTACCTGCCGCGCTTCTGCAGCGAGCAGGTGCTGACCATCAACACCGCCGCCGCCGGCGGCAACGCCACCCTCCTCGCCGGTGGTTCCTGAGCCGCCCCGCAGGCGGCGGTGCGTAAACTGCGCCGATGCGAACGACCGCGTTCATCGGCGGCGGCAACATGGCCAGCGCCTTGGTCGGCGGGCTGCTCGCCTCGGGTCATGCGCCGGCGTCCGTCCTGATCGTCGAGCCCGACGCGGACCGGCGCCGCTGGCTGCGCGAGCGCTTCGCGGTCGAGCCGCGCGGGGGCGCCGACGCCTCGCTGGCCGCTGCCGACGTCGTCGTCTGGGCGGTCAAGCCGCAGCTGTTCCGCGCCGCCGCCGCGCCGTGTGCGCCGCACGTCGGCCAGGCGCTGCAGCTGAGCGTGATGGCCGGCGTGCGCAGCGACGCGATCGCGGCGGCCACGGCTTGCGAGCGCGTGGTGCGCGCCATGCCGAACACGCCGGCGTTGATCGGCCAGGGCATCGCCGGCCTGTTCGCGCGCCTGGCAGTGGCCGAGGTCGACCGGCGCCGCGTCGAAGCCCTGCTGAAGCCGACCGGCGAGACGATTTGGTTCGAGCGCGAGGAAGCGCTCGACGCGGTCACTGCGCTGTCGGGCTCCGGGCCGGCGTACGTGTTCTACGTCATCGAGGCGATGGTCCGGGCCGGCACCGCGATGGGCCTGGGTACCGACGACGCGCGCCGGCTGGCCGTCGGCACCGTCGTCGGCGCGTCCGCATTGGCCGCGGCCTCGGCCGAGCCGGTCGAGACGCTGCGCCGCAACGTCACCTCGCCCGGCGGCACCACGCACGCGGCCATCAGCGAGCTCGAGCGCAGCGGCGTCGGTGCCGCCTTCATCGCCGCCATCGAGGCAGCGCGGCAGCGGGCGCGCGAGCTCGGCGACGAGTTCGGCCCGCCATGACTTTCCCCAGGAAGGACACGCCATGAGCTACCTCTCCTACCTGTCGCCCACCGGCACCAGCCCGTGGCACACCTACCTGTCGCAGGTCGAGCGCGTCCAGCCCTACCTCGGCCGGCTCGGACGCTGGTCGGAGACGCTGAAGCGGCCGAAGCGGGCGCTGATCGTCGACGTCCCGATCGAGATGGACGACGGCAGCGTCGCCCACTTCGAAGGCTTCCGGGTCCAGCACAACCTGTCGCGCGGGCCCGGCAAGGGCGGCGTCCGCTACCACCCGGACGTGACACTCGAGGAGGTGATGGCGCTGGCCGCCTGGATGACGGTCAAGTGCGCCGCCGTCAACCTGCCCTACGGCGGCGCCAAGGGCGGCATCCGCGTCGACCCCAAGCGGCTGTCGCTGAAGGAGCTGGAGCGGATGACGCGCCGCTACACGAGCGAGATCGGCATCATCATCGGCCCGCAGCGCGACATCCCGGCGCCCGACGTGAACACCAACGGCCAGATCATGGCCTGGATGATGGACACG
>NZ_JANODC010000232.1:0-2128 GCF_031412495.1 Rhizobacter sp.
CGCCTCGGGCGTGTCGCCGTCGCGCTTGGCCACCGCGCCGTCGGCGAGCGACGCCCAGGCCTCGGCCAGCTCGACGAAGCGCGCGCGGATCGCATGGCGGTCGTCGTCGGCGACGGCCCGTGCCGGGTGGAAGCGGACCGCCATCCGCACGTAGGCTCGCGCCACGTCGTCGGGCGGCGTGTCGCGGGTGACGCCGAGGATCTGGTTGCTGCTCTTGAGAGGCGCGAGGGTGTCCATCGGCGGCCGGTCGGGCAGGTGTGTTGCGATGCGCGTCGGCCAGCTTCGTGCGGGCGCGCGCCGCCTTCCAGCCGGCCGGCTCCAGGCGGTCGGCGCCGGCCGTCGCGCGGCGGGCGCCGACCCCCCGACGGGTCAGCCCCGCGTGGGCACGATCAGGAACTTCTCGCCGGTCGCCCGCTTCGCGTAGACCGCGATCTGCTCGGCGCTCAGCACCTCGGCGAGCGACACCTGCTTCGAGTAGTGGCTGGCGAAGGTCGTGGTCAGCTCGTCGACCACCCGCTTGCGCAGCCGCGCGTTGTCCTCGGCGGAAAGCTTCTGCAGGAACGGGAACAGCAGCCAGCCGCCGATGCCCCAGGCGAAGCCGAAGTTGCGGACCAGCTCGGTCGGGCCGGTGTCGAGCGTGCCGTAGATGTAGACCTGCTTGTGCACCGTCGAGCCGTAGCGGCTGTATTCGGTGGCGGCCCGGTTCTGCGCGGCCTCCATGCTGGTCAGGATGCGGCTGGCGAGCCGGCCGCCGCCGGTCGCGTCGAACGCGATGGTCGCGCCGGTCGCGGCGATCGCCTCGGTCAGCGCGGCCGGGAAGTCGTCGGTGCTTCTGTCGACGACGTGCTTCGCGCCCTGCCCGCGCAGCAGCGCCGCCTGCTCGGGCTTGCGCACGACGTTGACCAGCCCGATGCCGTCCTTCAGGCAGATGCGGTTCAGCATCTGGCCGAGGTTCGACGCCGCCGCGGTGTGGACGATCGCGGTGTGCCCCTCGCGGCGCATCGTCTCGACCATGCCGAGCGAGGTCAGCGGATTGACGAAGCACGACGCGCCGTCGGCCGGCTTCGTGCCCTCCGGCAACGGCAGGCAGTCGCGCGCCTTCATCACCCGGTACTGCGCGTACATCGCGCCGCCGATCACCGCGACCATCCGGCCCTTCAGCGCCTGCGCGGCGGGAGACGCGCCCGCCTCGACCACCACGCCCGACGCCTCGTTGCCCACCGGCAGCGACTGGCCGACGCGCGCCGCGATGCCGGGCATCGCCCGCTCGGGCACGCGCGCGGTGACCACCGGCCGCTCGCGCGTGCCGCCGACCTTCAACGTCGACAGGTCCGCCGGCCCGAACAGCAGGCCGAGGTCGGACGGATTGACCGGCGTCGCCTCGATGCGGATCAGCACCTCGTCGGGGCCGGGGGCGGGGAACGCGTGGTCGACGAGGGTGACCTCGAGCTCGCCTTCGGGCTTGACGAGCGATCGCAGCTGCAGTCCGGTGGTCATGCGGTGTCTCCTTGGGAATGAGGGTGGGTAGTGTGCGCGATCCGGCACGGCCGGGGTTATGGGGCACAATGAATCGAGCATCCCGAGGAGACTTCCCGATGAAATACCGCCAACTGGGCCGGACCGGCCTGTACGTGTCCGAGATCTGCCTGGGCACGATGACCTTCGCCGGCCGCGGCGACATGTGGTCGAAGATCGGCCAGGTCGACCAGAAGGCATCGACCGCGCTGGTCGAGCGCGCGCTCGCCGCGGGCGTCAACTTCATCGACACCGCCGACGTCTACTCCGAAGGCGAGTCCGAGCGCTACCTCGGCGTCGCGCTGCGCGAGCTGGGCGTGCCGCGCGAGGACGTGATCGTCGCGACCAAGGTGCGCGGCCGCTCGGGGCCGGGCGCGAATGCGATCGGCCTGTCGCGCGCGCACGTGTTCGACGCGATCGCGGCGAGCGTGAAGCGCCTCGGTCTGGACTACGTGGACCTGTACCAGATCCACGGCTACGACCTGCTGACGCCACTGGACGAGACGATGCGTGCGCTCGACGACCTGCAGACGCGCGGTCTGGTCCGCTACCTCGGCTGCTCGAACCTTGCGGCCTGGCAGGTGATGAAGGCCCAGGGGATCGCCGCTGCGCG
>NZ_JANODC010000233.1:0-9693 GCF_031412495.1 Rhizobacter sp.
TCGACCTGATCTACGAAGGCGGCATCGCCAACATGAACTACTCGATCTCCAACAACGCGGAGTACGGCGAGTACGTGACCGGGCCTCGCATCATCACCGAAGAGACCAAGCTGGTGATGAAGCAGGTTCTCAAGGACATCCAGACCGGCGAGTACGCCAAGAGCTTCATCATCGAGAATCGCGCCGGCGCACCGACGCTGCTGAGCCGCCGCCGGCTGACCGCGCAGCACGAGATCGAGGTCGTCGGCGAGAAGCTGCGCGCGATGATGCCGTGGATCAAGAAGAACAGGCTCGTGGACCCGTCGCGCAACTGAGGCCGGCCGCGGTCATGGCAGAACCTCCGACGCCGCTGCCACCGCTGCCTTCGGCCGGGGAGTCGCCCTCGACCGAGGCGCCGCCCCGGCCGCGCCGCAAGGGCGTCTACATCCTGCCCAACCTCTTCACGCTGGGGGCGCTGTTCGGCGGCTTCTACGCGGTCGTGATGGCGATGAACGGGCGCTTCGAGCAATCGGCCTACGGCGTCTTCGCCGCCATGGTGCTCGACAGCCTCGACGGCCGCGTCGCCCGCATGACGAAGACGCAGAGCGTCTTCGGCGAGCAGATGGATTCGCTCTCCGACATGGTGTCGTTCGGCGCCGCGCCGGCGCTGGTCGCGTACGAGTGGAGCCTGCGCACGCTCGGCAAGCCGGGCTGGATCGCGGCCTTCGTCTACTGCTCGTGCACGGCGCTCCGCCTGGCGCGCTTCAACACCAACATCGGCGTCGTCGACAAGCGCTTCTTCCAGGGCCTGCCGAGCCCGGCGGCGGCGGCGCTGGTCATGGGCTTCATCTGGCTGATGGACGACCAGGGCTTCGTCGGCCGGACCGAGGGGCCGTGGCTGGCCTGGCTCACCTTCGGCCTTACCCTCTACGCCGGGCTGACGATGGTGACCAACGTCCCGTTCTACAGCTTCAAGGACCTGAGCCTCAAGCGCTCGGTGCCCTTCGTCGTGATCGTCCTCATCGCGCTCGGCATCGCCGTGATCAACATCCATGTGCCGGCGACGCTGTTTGCTCTCTTCGTGATCTACGGGGTGTCCGGCTATGGCGTCTACGCCTGGAAGCGGATGAAGGGCAAGCCCGTGAGCGTGATCGCGACATCCACCCACGAACCTGACGAGCAGGGGCTGCACCGGTGAAGGCCGTGCTATATTGACCCGATGACGTTCGCCGCCCGTTCCGCGCTGCTCCTTCTTCTTGGACCACCCAGGGCTCGCTGAACGACCACGTCCCCCCGTATTCGTCGACCGGCCCGCTTGCAGATGCAGCGGGCCGTTTTGCTTTCCAGAGGAGTAAACCCGTGACCGACCGCCTGTTCATCTTCGACACCACCTTGCGCGACGGCGAGCAATCGCCCGGCGCCTCGATGACCAAAGACGAGAAGCTTCGCATCGCGCGCCAGCTCGAGCGGCTGAAGGTCGACGTCATCGAGGCCGGCTTCGCTGCGTCTTCCAACGGGGACTTCGAGGCCGTCCGCGCCATCGCCCAGGCGATCCGCGGATCGACCGTCTGCTCGCTGGCGCGCGCCAATGACCGCGACATCTCGCGCGCCGCCGAGGCGCTCGCCGGCGGCGAATCGACGCGGATCCACCTGTTCATCGCCACCAGTGCGCTGCACATGGAAAAGAAGCTCCGCATGACGCCCGACGAGGTGTTCGAGCAGGCCCGGCTGTCGACGCGGTTCGCGCGCAACCTTGCCGCCGATGTCGAGTTCTCCCCGGAGGACGGCTACCGGTCGGATCCGGACTTCCTCTGCCGCGTCCTCGAGGCCGTCATCGCCGAGGGCGCCTCGACCATCAACATCCCCGACACCGTCGGCTACGCGGTACCCGAGCTCTACGGTCAGTTCCTGCTCGACCTGCGCACGCGGATCCCGAACTCCAACAAGGCGGTCTGGTCGGTGCACTGCCACAACGACCTCGGCATGGCCGTCGCCAATTCGCTGGCGGGCGTCATGCTGGGCGGGGCGCGGCAGATCGAGTGCACGATCAACGGACTTGGCGAGCGCGCCGGCAACTGCTCGCTGGAGGAGGTGGTGATGGCGCTGAAGACGCGCCGCGACTACTTCGGTCTCGAGGTCGGCGTCGACGCATCGCAGATCGTGCCGGCCTCGCGGCTGGTCGCGCAGACGACGGGTTTCGTCGTCCAGCCGAACAAGGCCGTGGTCGGCGCCAACGCCTTCGCGCACGCCTCCGGGATTCACCAGGACGGCGTCCTCAAGGCGCGCGACACCTACGAGATCATGCGTGCCGAGGACGTCGGCTGGACGACCAACAAGATCGTCCTGGGCAAGCTGTCCGGGCGCAACGCCTTCAAGCAGCGTCTGAAGGACCTCGGCATCGGCCTGGAGTCCGAGGCCGAAGTCAATGCCGCCTTCGTCAAGTTCAAGGAACTGGCCGACCGCAAGAGCGACATCTTCGACGAGGACATCATCGCCCTCGTGATGGACGAGTCGGTGACGGCGGAGCACGAGCACTACCGCCTCGTCTCGCTGTCGCAGCACTCGGAGATGGGCTCGCGGCCGCAGGCCACCGTCTCCTTCGCGGCCGGAGAGGTGGACCACCTCGCCTCGAGCGATGGCAACGGCCCGGTCGACGCCAGCCTGAAGGCCATCGAATCCCGGGTGGCGAGTGGCGCGGAAATGCTCCTCTATTCGGTCAATGCCATCACCTCGGGCAGCACAGAATCCCAGGGCGAAGTCACGGTCCGCCTGCAGCGCGGCGGTCGGATCGTCAACGGAGTCGGTGCCGATCCGGACATCGTGGTCGCGTCGGCGAAGGCCTACCTTTCCGCGCTGAACAAGCTGCACCACAAGGACGAACGGGTGGCCGCGCAAGGCTAGCGGCGCGCTATAAGTCCTCGGGAGTGGCGAATCCGTGTCTGTAGTCTCACTTTAGGAAAAACGCGCAAGCTTTTGATCTTGCGTGTTTTTATCCGGACCCCTAGACTCGCGCCGCGCCCTTCGAGGATCATCTTGCCGACGACCCGCCAGCTCATCACGACGCTCCTCTTCGGAGCCCTCCTGGCCTCCAGCAGCGTGGCCGTGGCCAGGATGCCGACCGCCGCCGAAGCCGCCAAGAAGCGCACCGCGACCACCCTGTCGAAGATCGTCACCCAGGCGCGCGTGCGCCAGGCGCTGGTCGTGCGCTCCAGCCGGGCCGGGAACGGGCGCCGAATCGCGTCGCTCGTCCGCATCGAGCCTGCCCGGCCCTCGTTCGGCCAGATGATCGGCCTGCACGACGCCGCCGACCTGCTGGACCTGAAGTCAGGCGTGGCACTGATCCTCGACCAGGACACGGACGAAATCCTGTTCAGCAAGAACTCGCAGACCGTGCTGCCCATCGCTTCGCTGACGAAGCTGATGACGGCCGTCGTCGTCGTCGACGCCGGGCTGCGGCTCGACGAGACGATCACCATCACGGACGAGGACATCGACACCGAAAAGGGCAGCCGCTCGCGCCTGAAGGTCGGCACCCAGCTCCGTCGCGAGGACATGCTCCACCTGGCCCTGATGTCGTCCGAGAATCGCGCCGCGAATGCGCTCGGCCGCAGCTACCCGGGCGGGCTGAAGGCCTTCGTCGACGCCATGAACCGCAAGGCGCAGGAACTCGGCATGAGGGACACCCGCTACGTCGAGCCGACGGGCCTGTCGAGCCGCAACCAGTCGAGCGCCCGCGATCTGGCCACCCTGGTCAAGGCCGCGCACGAGTTCCAGATCATCCGCGAGTTGTCCACGTCGCCGGAGTACCTCGTCGAGGTCGACAACCGTTCGCTCCAGTTCCGCAACACCAACGGCCTGATCAAGAACCCGGACTGGGAGATCGGCCTGCAGAAGACGGGCTACATCTCCGAGGCCGGCCGTTGCCTGGTGATGCAGGCCAAGCTCGCAGGGCGGCACCTGATCATGGTGTTCCTCGACTCGGCGGGGAAGTACTCGCGGATCGGCGATGCCGAGCGCGTCCGCCGCTGGATCACGGAGTCGACGCCCGTCCTCCCGGTCGTCCTCGGAGGCAAGAAGCCGGCGATGTGAGCTTCGGCGGCCTGACGCTGCCGAGCCCTCAGCCGCGATGGCCGAGCGCCGCCGAGATCTGGGCCGCCGTGGCGCGCAGGCGCTCGAGCCAGCCTTCCTCCAGGCGGTCGGCCGGGGCCGAGATCGACAACCCCGCCACCAGCTTTCCCTGGTCGTCGAGGATGCCCGCGGCCATGCAGCGGACGCCCAGCTCGAGCTCCTCGTCGTCGCGCGCCGTTCCATACTGGAGAACCCGCGCCAGCTCGCGCTCCAGGACGGCGAGCTCCGTGATGCTGTTGCGCGTGTGACCGGCCAGGCCCGTGCGGGCAGCGTAGGCGCGGACGCGCTGGGCGTCGTCGTGGGCGAGGAAGAGCTTGCCGACCGAGGTCAGGTGCAGGGGAGCCCGGCCGCCGATGGCACGGACCACCTGCATCCCGGAGCGCTCGCTGTACGTTCTTTCGACGTAGACGATCTCGTCGCCCTGGCGCATCGACAGGTTCACGGGCTGGTGCGTCAGCTTGTGCAGCTCGCGCATCGGAACCAGGGCGGCGTCGCGGACGTCCAGGCGTGCCTTGACCAGGTTGCCCAGCTCGAGGAGGCGCATGCCCAGCCGGTAGCTGCCCGGTTCCGGCCGGTCCACGTAGCGGCCGATGGTGAGGTCGTTGAGGATCCGGTGCGCCGTGGAGGGATGCAGGCCGCTCTGCTCGCTGATGAGCTTGAGCGGCACCGGCTCCTGGTGCGACGCCAGCAGGTCGAGCAGGCCGAAGGCGCGTTCCAGCACCTGGATCGTGATGCTTCGCTCTTCGCTCTTCCGCATGGCCGATTCTCGCCGAGTCATGTGAGGGCGGCACGCGACGCGGCGAGCCCGCTGCGCACCGCGCCTTCGAGGGTTGCCGGGTAGGGTCCGTCCACGTAGTCACCGCAGGCGAACAGGCCGGCGGCGACCGCCATCGGTGGCCGATCCAGCAGCGGCGTGCAGGCGAAGGTCGCACGCTTTTCGATCAGCGTCCGGACGATCTGGAGCGGCGCTCGCAGGTGCGGCTGCAGCTGGTCCTTGGCCTGCGCCAGCGTGGCCTGCTCGGTCGCCGCCGCGCCGGCGTCGACCCATTGGCGCGCGCCGCTGACCACGAAGGCGAGCAGGCCGGCCGGCCCGCCGAGCTGGCCGCGGTCGAAGACGAACTGCGCCGGAGCCTGGGGGCCGGCCCGCAGCGCCAGCAGCGGCTCGGGCAGGCGGCAGCCGGTGCTGCCCGCGTACACGGTCACGATCGGCTCGTAGTCCAAGGTCGCGGCACGGGCGGCCCACTGCGCGGCATGGGGCGCGAGCAGGCGGGCCGATTCACTGGCGCTCGCGGCGACGATCACCCGGTCGAAGGGAGCTTGCTCCACGACCCAGCGTTTTCCTTGGCGCTCGATCCCGTTCACCCTCGTCCCCAAGTGGACTGCGGCGCCTGCCTGATGCAGCCAGGCGAGCGCCGGCTCGGGAAGGAGCTGGCCGAGGCTCCGGCGGGGCAGCAGCAGATCGGCAGAACCGGGGCCGCCGGTGAGCGCGTCGCGCAGGACGCGCAGGAAGACCGTGCCGCTCGCCTTCGCTGCCGGGGTGTTCAAGGCAGCGACGCACAAGGGCTCGAGAAAATCGGCGCGCACCCCGTCCGGGAGGCCCGCAGCGAGGTCGGCCACCGTGCACTCCGGTGCGCAGCGGAAGCCGCCGCGGCGCCAGCGCGCTGCGAGGCGGAGCAGGGCCAGGCGATCGCGCCAGCGCCACCCGGTCCGACGCAGGGCGGCCCAGGCGAATGCGGGCAGGGCCGGGCCGCGGCGCAGCCTCAAGCCATGCCCGTCGGCATCGACGAGCGTCAGCGGCCGGCGCAGGAAAGCTGCGCCCTCGGCGACACCGAGATCCTTCAGCAGGCGAAGCGTTTCCGAGTAGGCCCCGATGCAGATGTGCTGGCCGTTGTCGAGCACGTCGCCGCGCGACACCACGTCACGGGCCCGCCCGCCGGCCTGGGCCGCCATCTCGAACAGCGTCACGCGGGCGCCGCGGCGCGCCGCTTCGATGGCCGCAGCGAGCCCGGCCCAGCCGGCGCCGATCACGGCGACGCGCGCCGCCGCGGTCACTAGCGGCCGCGCCAGTTCGTGCGCATGGCGATCCAGAGCTTGCGCACCGGCGTGAGGGAGATGCGCTGGTGCAGCACCTGGAAGGCGTCGGCCTCGATCTCGCGCAGCAGGCTGCGGTAGATGTTGGCCATCATCAGCCCGGGCTTTTGCGTGGCCCGGTCCGCGTCGGGCAGGCGGGCCAGGGCATCGTCGTAGGTCCGGTGCGCGCGCTCGGCCTGGAAGCGCATGAGGGCGGTGAAGCGCTCGCTGTAGCGCCGCTCGAGGAGGTCGGCAGCCTTGACGTCGAACTGCTTGAGCTCGCTCAGCGGCAGGTAGATCCGGTTGCGGCGCGCGTCGTCGCCGACGTCCCGGATGATGTTCGTCAGCTGCATCGCCAGGCCGAGCCGGTGCGCGTACTCGAGCGTCGATGCGGCGGTGCGGCCGAAGATGTTGGCGGCGACCTCGCCGACGACACCGGCCACCAGGTGGCAGTACCGCTCGAGCCCGGGGTAGTCGAGGAATCGCGACTGGTCGAGGTCCATCTGGCAGCCTTCGATCACGGCCAGCAGGTGCGATGGCTCGATCGCGTACTCCGCAGCGTGCGGCAGCAAGGCATGCAGCGCGGGATGCGATGGCCGCCCGGCGAAGGCGGCGCCGACCTCGCTCCGCCACCAGGCCAGCTTGGTCGCCGCGACGCCCGGGTCCGTGACCTCGTCGGCGACGTCGTCGACCTCGCGGCAGAAGGCATAGAAGGCGGTGATCGCCGCCCGTCGGGCCGGCGGCAGGAACAGGAACGCGTAATAGAAGCTGGAGCCGCTCGCCGCCGCCTTTTCCTGGACGTATCGCTCCGGGCTCATGGCGGCCTGGACCGATCCTGCTGGCGCGGCCGCCCGGCCGTTTGCGACGGCGCGTGCCGCATCGCCAGGGCCCGCCACGCGATCGACGGCGCATCGCGCCAGCCCAGGACCGGGCGGCTGTGCAGGGTGGCGCCTTGCAGCCCTTCGATGCGCTGGAGGATGCGCAGACCGCCCTGGACGACCAGGCGCAGCTCGAGGCCGGCGCGGCCGGGCACGGCGTGCACCAGCGGCGCGCCGGAGAGCATCAGCGACCGGGCCCAGGCAGCGAGATCCAGGACCAGGGCCTGCAGCTGCGGGCTGTCCTTCTTGGCCAGGACCTGCCCGGGGTCGACGCCGAAGCGGCGGCAGTCGGACTGCGGAACGTAGAGTCGGCCGTGCGTGGCGTCGACGCCCAGGTCCTGCCAGAAGTTGGCCAGCTGCAAAGAGGTGCAGATCGCATCCGACCGGGCCAGCGAGGTCGCGTCGCCGATGCCGTACAGGTGCAGGAGCAGCCGACCGACCGGATCGGCGGAGCGCCGGCAATAGGCGAGCAACTCGTCGCGATCGGCATAGCTCGTGACGGCGACGTCCTGCTCGAACGCATCGAGCAGGGCGCCAAGCAGGTGGACGGGGAGCGCGTGCTCGCGGATGGCCCGGCCGAGCGGAGCGAAGACGGCGGGCCAGCGAGGCGAGGGCGGCGCGCCGGCGGCGACCCGGGCGAGGTCGGCACGGAACGCGTGCAGGTCCGCGAGGCGCTCCTGCGACGCGGCATCGCCCTCGTCGGCGATGTCGTCGGCCGTGCGGGCGAAGCCGTAGATGGCCAGGACCGCCGGGCGCAGCACCGGAGGGCACAGCCAGGAGGCGACCGGGAAGTTCTCGTAATGCTTGCCGCTCACCGCCCGGATTCTCCACGGCTTGCGGGATGTGCCGGCGCGCAGGGCCGCGCGTCGCCCGGGAGCCGGTAAACTCGTGGGCTTGGCCGCTACCGGCCGGTATGAAGCCGCTTTTTCGTGGCTTCGTCTCACCACCTTCTCGCGCGGGTGGCGAAATTGGTAGACGCACCAGGTTTAGGTCCTGACGCCTTCACCGGCGTGTCGGTTCGAGTCCGACCCCGCGCACCAGGCTTATGCAACGAACCCACACCATCATGCCCGTTCAAGTTGAAACCCTCGACAAGCTCGAGCGCCGGATCACCCTGACGCTGCCCACCACGGCGATCCAGTCCGAGGTCGAGACGCGCCTGCGCAAGCTCTCGCGCACCGTCAAGGCCGACGGCTTTCGCCCGGGCAAGGTTCCCATGAGCGTCGTCGCCCAGCGCTACGGCTACTCGGTGCAGAGCGAGGTGCTGAACGACAAGGTCGGCCAGGTGTTCTCGCAGGCCGTCAACGAAGCCAAGCTGCGGGTGGCCGGGCCGCCCCGCATCACCGAGAAGGCCGACGCGCCGGAAGGCGAAGTGGCCTTCGACGCCACGTTCGAGGTCTACCCCGAAGTGAGGATCGGCGATCTGGGCGCGGCCGAGGTGGAGCGCGTGACGACCGAGGTGACCGATGACGCGGTCGACAAGACCATCGAGATCCTGCGCAAGCAGCGCCGCACCTTCCAGCAGCGGCCGGCGTCCGAACCGGCTGCCGCCGGCGACCGCGTCACGATCGACTTCTCCGGCACGGTGGACGGCGTGCCGTTCGAGGGCGGCAAGGCGGAGGACTTCTCCTTCATCATCGGCGAAGGGCAGATGCTCGAGCAGTTCGACGCCGCCGTGCGCGGCATGAAGCTGGGCGACTCGAAGACCTTTCCCCTGCAGTTCCCCGCGGATTACCAGGGCAAGGAAGTCGCCGGCAAGGAAGCCGACTTCATGGTGACCCTGAAGAAGATCGAGGCGCAGCAGCTACCGGCCGTCGACGAGTCGCTCGCCAAGGCGCTGGGTATCGAAGGCGGCACCGTCGAGGCGCTCCGCGCCGACGTGCGCAAGAACCTCGAGCGCGAGGTCAAGTTCCGCGTCCTGGCCCGGAACAAGGCGAGCGTCATGGACGCACTGGTCAAGGCCGCCGAGCTCGAGGTGCCGAAGAGCCTGGTCGGCGGCGAGGTCGAGCGGTTGATCGAGCAGACGCGGGCCGACCTGAAGAAGCGCGGTGTGAAGGATGCCGAGACGGCGCCGTTCCCGGCCGATCTATTCCAGGAGCAGGCTGAGCGGCGGGTCCGTCTCGGCCTGGTCGTCAGCGAGCTGGTGCGCAGCCAGTCGCTGCAGGCCAAGCCGGAGCAGCTGCAGGCGCACATCGAGGAGCTGGCGCAGAGCTACGAGAAGCCGAGCGAGGTGATGCGCTGGTACCTGAGCGACCGGCAGCGGATGGCCGAGGTCGAGGCCGTCGTGGTCGAGAACAACGTCGCCAGCCACGTCCTCGAGCGGGCCAAGGTCACCGACAGGGCGGTCCCCTTCGACGAACTGATGGCGCGCTGAGGCCGCCCGGGTGCTGGCCGAACGGGCAGTCTCCGCGCGGGGCGGGGCGGCTTGCAGACACATAATCGGCCCTGACATGGCAGCAATCGAATCGACTGGGGACGTGCAATGAGCGCGCTGGAAACGCAGGGTCTGGGCATGGTGCCCATCGTCATCGAGACGTCGGGACGGGGCGAGCGCGCCTACGACATCTACAGCCGGCTGCTGCGCGAGAGGCTCATCTTCCTGGTCGGGCCGGTCACCGACCAGACGGCCAACCTGGTC
>NZ_JANODC010000234.1:0-1745 GCF_031412495.1 Rhizobacter sp.
TGACCTGACAGACGCGTGCCATGACGCTTCTCCGTGACTGTGTTGAGCCTGCCTGCGGCTGCCGGTGCGGCAGCCTGTCGGCGGGGAACCCCCGCCGGGCGGCAAAGCCTGCAAGTATAACCGCGAGGCCCGCCCGAGGCCAGAAGCTCAGGCCTGCTCGAGGAAGCGCTGGGCGTCCAGCGCCGCCATGCAGCCGGTTCCGGCGCTGGTGATCGCCTGCCGGTAGACGTGGTCCTGCACGTCCCCGGCGGCGAACACCCCTGGCACGCTCGTCATCGTGGCCAGCCCGTCGAGGCCGCTGCGCGTCAGGATGTAGCCGTCGCGCATCTCCAGCTGGCCCTTGAAGACGTCGGTGTTCGGCTGGTGGCCGATGGCGATGAAGCAGCCCGAGACGGCCAGCTCCGACGTGCTGGCGTCCTTCGTGCTACGAATGCGCACGGCGTTCACGCCGCTCTCGTTGCCGAGCACCTCGTCGAGCGTCGACCACAGATGCAGCTGCATTGCGCCGGCGGCGACCTTGGCCATCAGCTTGTCGACCAGGATCGCCTCGGCCCTGAACTTGTCGCGGCGATGGATCAGGTGGACCTTGGAGGCGATGTTGGACAGGTAGAGCGCTTCCTCGACCGCGGTGTTGCCGCCGCCGACGACGCAGACGTCCTGGCCCCGATAGAAGAAGCCGTCGCAAGTGGCGCAACCGCTCACGCCGCGGCCCATGAAGGCCTGCTCCGAGGGCAGCCCCAGGTACTTCGCCGAGGCCCCGGTGGCGATCACCATGGCGTCGCAGGTGTACTCGCCCGAGTCGCCGCGCAGCGTGAACGGCCGCTTCGACAGGTCGACTTCGTTGATGTGATCGAAGACGACCCGGGTGTCGAAGCGCTCGGCGTGCTTGAGGAAGCGCTGCATGAGGTCAGGGCCCATTACGCCGTCGACGTCGGCAGGCCAGTTGTCGACATCCGTCGTCGTCATGAGCTGGCCGCCCGGTGCGATGCCGGTCACGAGCATCGGCTTCAGGTTGGCGCGCGCCGCATAGATGGCCGCGGTGTAGCCTGCCGGCCCCGAGCCGAGGATGAGAACGCCGCTGTGCTGTGGGAGGGTGGTCATGGTCGGGCCGCGGGAGGCGGGCAGTGTGTTGCTCTCGCGTCAGAAGTCTGACATGGGGTTGAAACGGGCTCGCAGCAACGCTTCTAATGGTGACAATAGCCGCACTTCGCTGGGCCTCATTTTCACCGAGGGGCAGGCAGCAATCCGAAAGGCTCATCCGATGGCGATGCTCTCGAATCTCGATCTGATCCGGCGCGTTCCTCTGTTCTCTCTGCTGACCAACGACCAGGCGCAAGGCATCGCGGACAGCGTCGTGAAGCGCCGCTTCAGGCGCGGCGAGATCGTGGTCGAGCATGGCAAGAAGTCGAATGCGCTCTTCATCCTGCTCACCGGCCGGGCCCGGGTGCTGACCGCCGACTCGCGCGGCCGCGAGGTCATCCTCGCCGTCCTGCAGTCGGGCGACTACGTCGGCGAGATGAGCCTGATCGACAACGAGCCGCACTCGGCGACCGTGCGCGCGGAGGTGCAGACGGACATGCTGATCCTCGGCCGGGCCGAGTTCGCGCGCTGCCTGCCGGAGAACTCGAGCCTGTCGTACGCGATCATGCGCGGCCTGGTGCAGCGCCTGCGCAGCGCCGACCGGCAGATCGAATCGCTGGCGCTCCTCGACGTCTACGGCCGTGTCGCCCGCACGCTGCTCGACA
>NZ_JANODC010000235.1:0-8111 GCF_031412495.1 Rhizobacter sp.
CCTGGCCGTGCTGCACGGTGCCGACTGCGATCCGGAGGACCTCGAGATCGGCCGCGCCGACCTGGAGGACGTGTTCATCGAGATCATGCGCGGCGAGACGCCGCCCAGAGTCGCGGCATGAACGGCGCCCGGCCGCTCCGAAGGCGTTCGTTCCCCCGCGGGGGGACGGCGCGCAGCGCCAAGGGGGCACCATGAACGCTGCGGTGGAGGCACTGCCCATCGCCGCCGAGACCGGCGTCCTCGCCGGCACGCGGACCCTGCTCTACAAGGAGGTGCTGCGCTTCTGGAAGGTGAGCTTCCAGACCGTGGCGGCGCCGGTGCTGACGGCGGTGCTCTACCTCCTGATCTTCGGCCACGTGCTCGATGGCCGGGTGACCGTGTTCGGCTCGGTCGGCTACACCAGCTTCCTGATCCCCGGCCTGGTGATGATGAGCGTGCTGCAGAACGCCTTCGCCAACTCGAGCTCGTCGCTGATCCAGAGCAAGATCACCGGCAACCTGGTCTTCGTGCTCGTCACGCCGCTCTCGCACTGGGCCTGGTTCCTGGCCTACGTCGGTGCCTCGGTGGTGCGCGGCGTCGCCGTCGGCGCCGGCGTGCTGCTGGTGACGGTCTGGTTCGCGCCTCTGCAGGTCGCCAACCCGCTCTGGATCGTCTTCTTCACGGTGGCCGGCGCGGCGCTGATGGGCGCGCTCGGCCTGATCGCCGGGCTCTGGGCCGAGAAGTTCGACCAGATCGCCGCCTTCCAGAACTTCATCATCATGCCGATGACCTTCCTGTCGGGCGTGTTCTATTCGGTCGCGTCGCTGCCCCCGGTCTGGCGCGAGGTCAGCCACCTCAACCCCTTCTTCTACATGATCGACGGCTTCCGGCACGGCTTCTTCGGCACCAGCGACGTGTCGCCCTGGCTGAGCCTGGCGGTGGTCGGCATCAGCCTGGCCGTCGTCTGCGCAGCCTGCCTGCACCTGCTGCGGATCGGCTACAAGATCCGCCACTAGCTTGCGGCACCCGGTGCCCCTGCCCGCAAGCGGCCGGGAGGCCCCGCGCTAACATCGCCGCATGGCCGAGCCCACCCCCGCCGAGATCGAGCGATTCATCGCCGACGGCCTCGCTTGCGAGCACCTCGAGGTCGAGGGCGACGGCCGCCATTTCTTCGCCACCATCGTCTCGGCCGAGTTCGCGGGCAGCAGCCGCATCGCCCGCCACCAGCGGGTCTACCGGGCCCTCGGCGATAGAATGCGCGAGCAGATTCACGCGCTCTCGATGAAGACGCTGACGCCCGAGGAATGGGCGTCCGAGCGCGCCGCTTCCCCCTCCCACCCGCACTGACACCGGCCGCCGGCGCCGGGCGCCGCCCGGACCGATCGGAACCCGTTCGATGGACAAACTGCGCATCCGCGGCGGCCGCCGGCTCGAGGGCGAGGTCGCCATTTCCGGCGCCAAGAACGCAGCCCTCCCCGAGCTGTGCGCAGCGCTCCTGACCGCCAAGCGCGTGCAGCTCGCCAACGTGCCGCGCCTGCAGGACGTCGCGACGATGCTCAAGCTGCTGCGCACGCTCGGCGTCGCGCTGGAGCGGGTTGAGGGCAGCGATGCGACGGTAAGCCTCGACGCGAGCGACATCACGTCGCGCGAGGCCGGCTACGAGCTCGTGAAGACGATGCGCGCCTCGATCCTGGTGCTCGGGCCGCTGCTCGCCCGCTTCGGCGAGGCGCGGGTGTCCCTGCCCGGCGGCTGCGCCATCGGCACGCGCCCGGTCGACCAGCACATCAAGGGGCTCCAGGCGATGGGCGCCGAGATCGTCGTCGAGCACGGCTACATCGTCGCCCGCGCCGAGCGCCTGAAGGGGGCCCGCATCACGACCGACATGGTCACCGTGACCGGCACCGAGAACCTGCTCATGGCCGCGACGCTGGCCGACGGCGAGACGGTGCTCGAGAACGCGGCGCAGGAGCCCGAGATACCCGACCTCGCCGAGATGCTGATCGCGATGGGCGCGCGCATCGAGGGGCACGGGACGAGCCGGATCCGCATCGTCGGCGTCGAGCGGCTGCACGGCGTGTCGCACCGCATCGTGCCCGACCGCATCGAGGCCGGCACGTTCCTGTGCGCGGTGGCCGCCACGGGGGGCGACGTCGTCCTGCGCCACGCCCGCGCCGATCACCTGCAGGCCGTCGTCGACAAGCTGCGCGAGGCGGGCGCGGCCATCGAGGCCGGCGACGGCTGGGTACGGGTGCGCGCCGACGGCCGGCCGCGGGCGGTGGGCTTCCGGACCAGCGAGTACCCGGCCTTCCCGACCGACATGCAGGCGCAGCTGATGGCGCTCGACTGCATCGCCGACGGCTCGGCGACCATCACCGAGACGATCTTCGAGAACCGCTTCATGCACGTCAACGAGTTGCTGCGGCTGGGCGCCCACGTCGACGTCGACGGCCGGGTCGCGGTGGTGCAGGGCGTTCCCAGGCTCTCCGGAGCAGCGGTGATGGCGACCGACCTGCGCGCGTCGGCGGGGCTGGTGATCGCCGGGCTGGTCGCCGAGGGCGAGACCGTCATCGACCGCATCTACCACCTCGACCGCGGCTACGACCGCATGGAAGCGAAACTGCTGGGCCTCGGCGCGGCCATCGAGCGGGTGTCGTGATCACGCTCGACACGCTGGAAAGGCAAGCGTGATCACGCTCGCCTTGTCCAAGGGCCGCATCCTGGACGAGAGCCTGCCGCTGCTCGCCGCCGCCGGCATCCGGCTGGCCGAGGACCCGGAGACGAGCCGCAAGCTGATCGTCGCGACATCGCGCGCCGACCTGCGCGTCGTGCTGGTGCGCGCCAGCGACGTGCCGACCTACGTCCAGCACGGCGGCGCCGATCTCGGTGTCGTCGGCCTCGACACCCTGCTCGAGCATGGCGGCGAGGGCCTGTACCGGCCGCTCGACCTGGGCATCGCCCGCTGCCGCATGAGCGTGGCCGCGGCGCACGACTTCGACTACGCCGCCGCCGCGCAGCAGGGTTCGCGCATCCGCGTCGCCACCAAGTTCACGCGCATCGCCCGCGATCACTTCGCCGACAAGGGCGTCCACGTCGACCTCATCAAGCTGTACGGCTCCATGGAGCTGGCGCCGCTGACCGGCCTCGCCGATGCGATCGTCGACCTTGTCGCCTCCGGCCACACGCTGAAGGCGAACGCGCTGGTCGAGGTCGAGGAGATCATGCCGATCTCGGCCCGCCTGGTCGTCAACAAGGCGGCCCTGAAGCTGAACCGCGAGCCGATACGCGCCATCGTCGACGCACTCTCGGCCGCCGTGGCCGCTGCATCGGGAGCGCGGTCGTGAGCGTGGCGGTTCGGCGCCTGCGCAGCAGCAACGCCGGATTCGCGGCCGAGCTCACGGCGCTGCTCGCCTACGCCGCTGATGCCGACGCGGCGATCGAAGCGACGGTCGCCGCCATCCTCGCCGATGTCCGCGGTCGCGGCGATGCGGCCGTCCTCGAGTACACGCGCCGCTTCGATGCGATCGACGCGGCCTCGGTCGCCGACCTCGAGATCGGCGCCGGCGAGCTCGCCGCCGCACGCGACGGCCTGCCTGCGGCGCAGCGCAGCCCCCTCGAGGCCGCAGCCGAGCGCGTGCGCGACTTCCACCAGCGTCAGCTCGAAGCCACCGGCCGCAGCTGGAGCTACCGCGACGGCGACGGCACGCTGCTCGGGCAGAAGGTGACGCCGATCGAGCGCGTCGGCATCTACGTGCCGGGCGGCAAGGCCGCGTACCCGTCGAGCGTGCTGATGAACGCACTGCCGGCCAAGGTCGCCGGGGTCGGGCAGATCGTCATGGTCGTCCCGACGCCGCGCGGCGAGCGCAACCCGCTGGTCCTGGCAGCCGCGGCGATCGCCGGCGTCGACCGGGTCTTCGCCGTCGGCGGCGCGCAGGCCGTCGGCGCGCTCGCCTACGGGACGGCGACGATCCCGGCGGTGCACAAGATCACCGGGCCGGGCAACGCCTACGTGGCCAGCGCCAAGCGGCGCGTCTTCGGCACCGTGGGCATCGACATGATCGCCGGGCCGAGCGAGATCCTCGTCCTCGCCGACGGCACGACGCCGCCGGACTGGGTCGCGATGGATCTCTTCAGCCAGGCCGAGCACGACGAGCTGGCGCAAAGCATCCTGCTCAGTCCCGACGCCGCCTACCTGGAACGCGTCGGCGCGGCGATCGACCGGCTGCTGCCGCAGATGCCGCGCCGGGGCGTCATCCGCGCCTCGCTCGAAGGGCGGGGCGCCTTCATCCTGACGCGCTCCATGGAAGAGGCCTGCGAGATCAGCAACCGCATCGCGCCCGAGCACCTCGAGGTCAGTACCCGCGAACCCGGGCGCTGGGAGCCGCTCCTGCGCCACGCCGGGGCGATCTTCCTCGGCGCCTTCACGAGCGAAAGTCTGGGCGACTACTGCGCCGGCCCGAACCACGTGCTGCCGACCGCAGGAACGGCCCGCTTCTCGTCGCCGCTCGGCGTGTACGACTTCCAGAAGCGGACCAGCCTCATCGAGGTCAGCGAGCAGGGCGCTGCGACGCTCGGCCCGATCGCATCGGAGCTCGCGCGGGGCGAAGGCCTGCACGCGCACGCCGCGGCCGCGGACCTGCGCCTCCCGGCGAGCAGGCGAGGCAGGCCGTGAACCCCGCCATGAACGATCGCTACGCCAGGGTCCTGCGCCAGGACGTGCAGTCGATGCACGCCTACGCCATCCAGCCGAGCAGCGGCCTGGTCAAGCTCGACGCCATGGAGAACCCGTTCCGCCTGCCGGAGCCGCTGCAGAAGGAGCTCGGCGAGCGGCTCGGCCGCGTCGCCATCAACCGCTACCCGACGACCTGCATCGCCGACGTGATCGCCGCGCTCGGAGCGCACGTGCAGCTGCCGGCCGGCTGCAAGCTGATGCTCGGCAACGGCTCGGACGAGCTGATCTCTTTGCTGACGATGGCCTGCGACCTGCCCGGCGCCACCGTCCTCGCGCCGGTGCCCGGCTTCGTGATGTACGCGATGTCGGCCAGGCTGCAGGGGCTGGCCTTCGTCGGCGTTCCGCTCACGCCGCGCTTCGAGCTGGACGAGCCGGCGATGCTGGCGGCGATCGAGACGCACCGTCCGGCGATCACCTGGCTGGCCTGCCCGAACAACCCGACCGCCAACCTGTTCGACCCGGCCGCCGTCGACCGCATCGTCGACGCCATCGGGGCGCAGGACGGCCTGGTCGTGATCGACGAGGCCTACCAGCCGTTCTCGTCGCGCACCTGGATGAGCCGGGTCGGCACCTCGCCGCACCTGCTCGTGATGCGCACGCTGAGCAAGTTCGGCCTGGCCGGCGTTCGCCTCGGCTACCTGGCCGGGCCGGCGGCGCTGATCGACGAGATCGACAAGGTTCGTCCGCCGTACAACATCGGTGCTCTCAATGCCGAGGCGACGCTGTTCGCCCTGGCGCACGCCGACGAGTTCGCGCGCCAGGCGGCGCTGCTGCGCGACGAGCGGGCCCGGCTGCAGCGCGAATTCGCGGCCCTGCCGGGCGTCGAAGCCTTCCCGAGCGAGGCCAACATGATCCTGGTCCGGGTCGCCGACGGTGCCGCGGTATTCGCCGCCATTAAGCAGCGCGGCGTGCTCGTCAAGAACGTCGCCGGGCTGCATCCCCTGCTCTCCGGCTGCCTGCGCCTGACGGTCGGCACGCGGGAGGAAAATGCGCTCATGATCGACGCCCTGCGCGCTTCCGTGCGCGCTTGACCCCCATGAACGCCCCCGCACCTGCCACCGTCGCCCTGTCGTCGCCTCCGCCGCGCCGGGCGTGCATCCGCCGCGACACCAAGGAAACGAAGATCCGCGTCAGCGTCGAACTCGACGGCCACGGCTCCGCGAAGCTCGCCACCGGGATCGGCTTCTTCGACCACATGCTCGAGCAGATCGCCCGGCACGGGATGATCGACCTGGAGATCGAGGCCGAGGGTGACCTGCACATCGACGGCCACCACACGGTCGAGGACGTCGGCATCAGCCTCGGCATGGCCGTCGCCCAGGCGGTGGGCGACAAGCGCGGCCTGATGCGCTACGGCCACGCCTATGTGCCGCTCGACGAGGCGCTGTCGCGCGTCGTCATCGACTTCTCCGGCCGGCCGGGGCTGGTCATGAACGTGCCGTTCAAGGCCGGGATGATCGGCGGCTTCGACGTCCAGCTGACGCACGAGTTCTTCCAGGGCTTCGCCAACCACGCGCTGGCGACGCTGCACATCGACAACCTGCGCGGCGACAACGCGCACCACCAGTGCGAGACCGTCTTCAAGGCGTTCGCGCGGGCCCTGCGCGCGGCCGTGACGGTCGACCCTCGCCTCGGCGATGTCGTGCCGTCCACGAAGGGCAGCCTGTAGGCCCGAAAGCTCAGCGGTGAAGCGAACCGTCGCCGTCGTCGACTACGGCATGGGCAACCTGCGCTCGGTGGCACAGGCGGTCGCCCGCGTCGCCCGCGAGGCGTCGAAGTCGGGCGACGCGGTGGGGGTGGTCGTCACGGCGAAACCCGAGGAAGTCGCCGCTGCCGAACGCGTCGTCCTGCCGGGGCAGGGCGCGATGCCCGATTGCATGCGCGAGCTGCGCGACTCGGGCCTGCGGGGCGCGGTGCTCGAGGCGGCTGCGGCCAAGCCGCTGCTCGGCGTCTGCGTCGGCATGCAGATGCTTCTCGATCGAAGCGAGGAAGGTCCGCCTGGAGCCGGAACGCCCGGCCTCGGCCTGATCGGCGGCGAAGTCCTGCGCTTTCGCCTCGAGGGCCGGCTTCAGCCCGACGGCAGCCGCTACAAGGTGCCGCAGATGGGCTGGAACGAGGTCTGGCAAGCCCGGGCGCACCCGCTCTGGGAAGGCATCCCGGACGGCAGCTACTTTTATTTCGTGCACAGTTTCTTCGCCCGGCCGTCGGACCCGCGCCACAGCGTAGGCGAAACCGATTACGGCGCCCGCTTTACCTCCGTGCTGGGCCGAGATAACATTTTCGCGACCCAGTTCCATCCCGAGAAAAGCGCCGATCACGGCCTTGCGTTGTACCGTAACTTCCTGCACTGGACCCCTTGACGCCTGGCATCGAAGCGCGAGAGCGCTTCCTCACCGTCCGGTACTCCGCTTGACTCGGCCATGCTGCTGATCCCTGCAATCGACCTGAAAGACGGTCACTGCGTGCGCCTGAAGCAGGGTGACATGAGGGACTCGACGGTCTTCAGCGAAGACCCGGCCGCCATGGCGCGGCGCTGGCTCGACGCCGGAGCGCGGCGCCTGCACCTCGTCGACCTGAACGGCGCCTTCGCCGGCAAGCCGGTCAACGAGGCCGCCGTGAAGGCGATCCTGGCCGAAGTGGGCGACGAGATCCCGGTCCAGCTCGGCGGTGGCATCCGCGACCTCGACACCATCGAGCGCTATCTCGACGACGGCCTCAGCTACATCATCATCGGCACCGCGGCGGTGAAGAACCCCGGCTTCCTGCGCGACGCCTGCAGCGCCTTCGGCGGCCACATCATCGTCGGCCTCGACGCCAGGGACGGCAAGGTCGCCACCGACGGCTGGAGCAAGCTCACCGGCCACGAGGTGGCCGACCTCGCGCGCAAGTTCCAGGACTACGGCGCCGACGGCCTGGTCTATACCGACATCGGCCGCGACGGCATGCTCACCGGCATCAATGTCGAGGCCACGGTGCGGCTGGCCCAGGTGCTGACTATTCCGGTCATCGCCTCCGGCGGGCTGGCCTCGATGGCCGACATCGAGAAGCTCTGCGCCGTGGAAGAGGTCGGCATCGAGGGCGTCATCTGCGGCCGCGCGATCTACACCGGCGACCTCGACTTCGCCGCCGCCCAGGCCCGCGCCGACGAGCTCGCCGACGCCTGAGCCGACCCCGCTTGTCATCCTGGGCGAAGCGAAGGATCTCTTCGCCTGCCGGGATCCTTCGCTGCGCTCAGGTTGACACGACGCCCATGCTTGCCAAACGCATCATTCCCTGCCTCGACGTCACCGCCGGGCGCGTCGTCAAGGGCGTCAACTTCGTCGCCCTGCGCGACGCCGGCGACCCGGTCGAGATCGCGGCCCGCTACAACGAGCAGGGCGCCGACGAGCTGACCTTCCTCGAC
>NZ_JANODC010000236.1:0-10901 GCF_031412495.1 Rhizobacter sp.
AGCGCGGTCAGCCGTCGCGACGCGTCGGCGTCGACTGGGACATCACCGAGAACAAGAACGCCGCCCTGGTCCAGGAGCAGGCGGCGGTCGCCGAGCGCGGCATCCAGGCCAAGTCGCAGTTCCTGTCGCGGATGAGCCACGAGCTGCGCACGCCGTTGAACGCGGTGCTCGGCTTCACCCAGCTGCTGCAGATCGAAGCGAGACAGGCGGGGCAGGAGGAACACCTCGCGAAGCTCGAGCACATCCACGCGGCCGGCGACCACCTGCTCTCCCTGATCAACGACGTGCTCGACCTCTCCGCCCTCGAGTCGGGGGAACTGCGGCTGACCCTGCGTCCGGTCGAGCTCGGGCAGCTGGTGCACCAGTCCCTGCCCCTGCTGCACTCGCTCGCGGCCCAGCACGGGGTGAGCCTCGAGACCGGCCGGGCCGAGGGCACGGCGCAGGCCGACCCGACCCGCCTGCGCCAGGTCCTGATCAACCTCGTCTCGAACGCCATCAAGTACAACCGGCCAGGCGGGAGCGTCGTCGTCGAGACGAGCGCCGCCGACGCGGAAGCCTCGCTCATGGTGCGCGACACCGGCCGCGGCCTCAACAGCCAGCAGATCGACAGCCTGTTCGAGCCGTTCAACCGCTTCGGCGTCGAGGACGAAGGGATCGAGGGCACCGGCATCGGCCTGACCATCGTGCGCGCCCTCGTCGACGGCATGCACGGCCGGATCGAGGTTTCGAGCGAGCCCGGGCTCGGCACCGAGTTCACGGTGCGCCTGCCCGCGGCGCACGCCGCCGGCCCGAGCAGCACGGCCGCAGCCGCGAGCGAGAAGCCGTGGCGGGGCGAGCCGCCCGGGCGACAGGGAACGATCCTCTACATCGAGGACAACGCCGTGAACGTGCTGCTCGTCGAGGAGCTGGTCAAGAGCGTCGGCGGTCTCGTCATCGCGTCCGAGCTCACGGGCGCGGCCGGCGTCGCCCGGGCCGCCACCCTGCAGCCGGACCTCGTCCTCGTCGACCTGCAACTGCCGGACTTCGACGGCTATGAAGTGCTGCGCCGCCTGCAGGCCGAGCCGCTCACCCGCGACCTGCCGTGCATTGCGTTGTCGGCGAACGCCATGCCGGACGACCTGCGCCGCGGCCTCGCCGCCGGCTTCACCGACTACTGGACCAAGCCCATCGACTTCGGCGTCTTCCTGGCGGCACTGAAGAAGCGCTTCCCCGGCATCGGCGCGACCGCGCCGCTGCATCACGAGGAGACTAGCCCGATATCGCTTCGATGAGGCCGCGCTGGCGCAGCATCGGCTCGGGCGTCGGCGCCCGGCCGCGGAAGGCGCGGTAGGCCGCGCCCGGCTCGATGGAGTTGCCGGCCGAGTAGATGAAGCGAACGAGCCGCTCGGCGACGGCCCGATCGAAAGGATCGCCGGCCTCGACGAAGGCGTCGAAGCCGTCGGCGTCAAGCACCTCCGCCCAGAGATAGACGTAGTAGCCGGCCGCGTAGCCCGAGCCGGCGAAGAGGTGCTGGAAGTGAGTCAGCCGGTGGTTGACGCCGACGCCTGCGGGCAGGCCCAGCCGGTCGAGCTCGGCACGCTCGAACTCGACCACGTCGATGGAACCGGTTTCGGTGCGCGCGTGGGCCGCCATGTCGACCAGGGCCGAGGCAGCGTAGCGGACGGTCTCGTAGCCCTGGTTGAAGTGGCGCGCCCGGTGCAGCTTCGCGATCAGCGCATCGGGAATCGGCTCGCCCGTGACGTGGTGGCGGGCATGCCGCTTCAGGACCTCGGGCTCCTCGAGCCAGTGCTCGAACAGCTGCGACGGCAGTTCGACGAAGTCGCGCAGGACATGGGTTCCCGAGACGCGCTCGTAGGTGACGTTCGAAAGCAGGCCGTGCAGCCCGTGGCCGAACTCGTGGAAGAGCGTGCGCGCGTCGTCGGCGCTGAGGAGCGTCGGCTCGCCGGGCGCGCCCTTCGCGAAGTTGTTGTTGTTGACGATGATCGGCAGGACCGGCGTTGCGCCGCTGCCGTTCCTAGACTGGCTGCGGTAGGCGCTCATCCACGCGCCGCTGCGCTTGGTCGGACGGGCGAAGTTGTCGTGCAGGAACAGGCCGATCGCCCGGTCGCTCGCGTCACGCACCTCGTACACCGCGACGTCGGGGTGGTAGACGCGGATCTCCGGACGCACGACGAAGCGGATGCCGAACAGGCGCCCGGCGCAATCGAAGGCGGCCTCGACCATGCGGTCGATCGGAAAGTACGGCTTGACCTCCGCGTCGTCGAGGTCGTAGCGGATCTGGCGCACCTTCTCGGCGTAGAAGCGCCAGTCCCAGGGTTCGATCTCGACCGCCTCGCCGCGCGACAGCGCCAGCGCCTCGAGGGCCGCGCGCTCCTGCTCGGCACGCTCCTTCGCCGGCTGCCAGACCCGCTCGAGGAGCGAGGTCACCGCCGCCTGGCTGCCCGCCATCGTGTCGGCGAGCGCGTAGTCGGCGTAGCTGGCATAGCCATGCAGCCGCGCCTGCTCGAGGCGCAGGGCGAGGATCTGGGCGACGATGGCGCGGTTGTCTGTCTCGCCCGGGTGCTCGCCGCGCGAGGTCCACGCCTGCCACGCCTGCACGCGCAGGTCGCGGCACTCCGAGAACGTCAGGAAAGGCACGATGTGCGAGCGCGACAGCGTGATGACGTGCGCACCCTCATCCATGCCGCGCTCGACTGCGGCCTGACGTGCCGCCGCGCGCACGAAGGGAGGCAGGCCGGCGAGGTCGGCCTCGCCGCGCAGCTCGAGGCCGAACGACGACTCATCGGCCAGCACGTTCTGTCCGAAGCGCGTCGTCAGCTCGGCCAGCCGCTCCATGATCGCGGCATAGCGCGCCTGATCCGCGGGGGCCAGCTTCGCGCCAGCACGCACGAAGTCGGTGTGGAAGCGTTCGAGGACGCGCCGTTCTTCCTCGCCCAGGCCCAGCTCGGCGCGACGCGCATGCAGCGCGTCGATGCGGGCGAAGAGGCTCGCATGCATGCTGGTCCTGCTCTCGTGCGCGGCGAGCAGCGGTGCCATGCGCATCTCCACCGCCTGCAGCGCCGGCGAGGTCTCGCTCGAGGTCAGGTTGTGGAACATGCCGCCGACGCGGTCGAGCAGGCGGCCGGAACGATCGAGCGCGGCGATGGTGTTCTCGAACGTCGGCGGCGCGGCGTTCCCGCCGATGGCTTCGATCTCCGCCAGGTGCTCGCTCATGGCCTGCTCGAAGGCCGGCGCGAAGTGCTCCGCACCGGCGGCGGCAAAAGGCGGCAGGCCGTGCGGTTCGCGCCATTCGGCGAGCAGCGGATTGGCCTTCGGCGTCGCATTCATCGGTGCCATGGACGGCCCTTCGCTGGTTTTCATCGGGTCTTCTTCAGCAGGTCCTGCAGGTCGCGCTCGTCGTAGCGGCGGCCATCGCATGCTTTCACCCAGGCATCCCGGGTGGTCTTCAAGCCCTCGACCCGCCCGTTGTAAGCGGCCACGCGGGCCTCGTAGCCGTCGATCCGGGCGTCGCGCTCCCGGACCCGGGCGTTGTGCGCCTCGACCGCGGCCGGGTCGCTGCGGTCGAGCGCGGCGAGCGCGCTGTCGAGGGCCGGCCCGCTCCCCTTCAGCTCGTTCTTGATCGCCTCGATGGCCGTCCGCTCCCGATCGGCCTCTGCCACGTCGCGCTCCACCCCGGCCTGCTGCGCCATGCAGTCCTTGAGTTGCGCCGGCGTCAGCACCCTGCCCTGCGGCGGCGGCGCAACGGCCCGGGACGGACCCTGCGCCTGCGGCTTCGCGGTCCCGCCCGTCTGTGCGGAAGCCGGCGCGGCGAAGATCGCCACCGCGGCGCACGCGAGGACGAGGGCGGCGAAGTTCGGCGGCGGGGCGAGGGCGGGTCTCATCTGCGATTCATCCTGCCAGCGGGGTCGGCACAGGCTGGCGCATGGTCACGAACTCCTCGGCGGCCGTGGGGTGGATGCCGAGCGTGGCGTCGAAGATCGCCTTGGTCGCGCCCGCCTTCATGGCGACGGCGAAGCCCTGGATGGTTTCGCCGGCATCGGCGCCGACCATGTGCAGGCCGACGACGCGGTCGTTGGCGTCGTCGACGATCAGCTTCATGAGCGTGCGCTCGGCGCTGCCGGACAAGGTGTGGCGCAGCGGCTTGAAGTCGCTGCGGTAGACGCGGATGCGCTCGAAGCGGCCGCGGGCCTCGGCCTCGGACAGGCCGATCGTGCCGATGTTCGGATGGGTGAAGACCGCCGTAGGGATGTGCAGGTAGTCGACGCGTCGCCCGCCTTCGCCGTAGAGGCCGTCGACGAGCGCCATGGCCTCGGCGAGCGCGACCGGCGTGAGCTGGACCCGGTCGATCACGTCGCCCACGGCGTAGACGCTCGGCACGCTGCTGCGGTAATCGTCGTCGACGAGGACCGCGCCGTTCATCCCCAGCTTGACCCCGATCGCCTCGAGGCCCAGTCCCTGCGTGTTGGGCGCCCGGCCGGTGGCGTACAGCACGGCGTCGGCCGCAAGCTCGCTGCCGTCGCCGAGGGCGACGCGGAGGCAGTCGCCGCCGCGCTCGAGCGACAGCACCTTGGCGCGAACGCGCACGTCGACGCCCTTCTTCACCATCTCGGCGGCCACGAAGCCGCGCACCTCGTCGTCGAAGCCGCGCAGGATCTGCTCGCCGCGATAGATCTGCGTGACCCTGGCGCCCAGGCCGTTGAAGATCGAGGCGAACTCGGAGGCGATGTAGCCGCCGCCCACGACCACCAGCCGTTCGGGAAAGCGTGCCAGGTCGAAGATCTCGTTGGAGCTGATCGCCAGCTCGGCGCCCGTCACATCCGGCGGCACCGGCCAGCCACCGGTGGCAACCAGGATGCGCTCGGCCCGGTACGTCCTGCCGGCGACGCCGACCTCGTTCGGCCCGAGCACGGTCGCCCGTCCGGAGATGATCTGAACCCCGGCGCTCCTCATCAGCTGCTCGTAGACGCCGTTCAGGCGCAGCAGCTCGCGGGCCCGGTTCGCCTTCAGCGTCTCCCAGTCGAAGCGCGCCGGCGGCACCGTCCAGCCGAAGCCGTGCGCCTCCTCGAAGCTCTCCGCGTAATGCGCCGCGAAGCTGTAGAGCTTCTTCGGAATGCAGCCCAGGTTGACGCAGGTGCCGCCGAGCGCGGCGTCCTCGGCCACCGCCACGCGCAGGCCGCGCTGGCCGGCCATGCGGGAGGCGCGGACGCCACCGCTGCCGGCACCGATGATGAACAGGTCGAAGGCCGAGCTGCTCATGGCCGTGCGGAAGCGCTCATGCCTCGGACCGCCACCCTGGACATGCAAGGCCCGGTCAGGCCAGCGCCTTGCGCAGCAGCTCCGCGACGGCGCCGTTCAGGCCCTCCGGGTGGGCGGCAGCGCGATCGCGCAGGGTCGCGGCGAGATCCGAAGGCAGCTTGCAGGCAAACGGGACGAGGCCGGCCGCCGCATCGAGGCGCCGCTGCTCGCGCCGGTCGACGACGCCCTCGACCCCCTGGCCGAAGCGGCTCGCCGCGCCTGCCTTCATCCTGCCGCCGATCATCGAACCCAGGCGCTTGTCGAGGTCGGACTTCTTCATGCTCATGGTGCGTCGCCCCTCCTCGAGCGATCCGGTGATTGTCGCGTGCCTGTGGCACAGTCTGCCGATGGCCCAGAAAGCGACCGTATGCAAGGCCTCCCTGCGCATCGCCGACATCGACCGTGGCCTCTACGCCGACCACCAGCTGACGCTCGCCCGCCATCCGTCCGAGAACGACGAGCGGATGATGGTGCGCTTGCTCGCCTTCGCCCTCTGCGTGCCGGCGAGCGACGAGGGCGGCGCGCTCGAGTTCGCCAAGGGCATGTGGGACCCGGACGAGCCCGAGCTCTGGCAGAGGGATCTCACCGGCCAGCTCCTGCACTGGATCGAGGTCGGCCAGCCCGAGGAGCGCCGCCTCGTCAAGGCCAGCGGCCGCGCCGCACGCGTCAGCGTCTTCGCCTTCAGCCATGGCGCGCCGCTGTGGTGGGCGGGCCTCTCGGGGCGCGTCGCGCGGACGCGCAACATCGAGGCGTGGCTGATTCCCTCCGAGCAGAGCCGGGCCCTGGCCGAGCTGGCCGGGCGCAGCATGCAGCTGCAGATCGGCCGGCAGGACGGCTCGGTCTGGGTCGCCGATGGCGAGCGCACCGTCGACATCGTGCCGACGCGCCTCGAATGAACCCGCGATCCGCGCGCTGAGGGTGCCGATGCCCATCGACGCGCAAGCGCAGGAGGTCCTCGACTTCTGGTTCGGTGCCGACGGCGATGCTGCACAAGGCACGGCGCGCCAGGAATGGTTCACCCAGGACGACGCCTTCGATCGCCGCATCGCCGACCGGTTCGGTGCCACGATCGAGCGCGCCCTGCGCGGCGAGCTCGACGTATGGGACGAGGCGCCGCGCCCCGTGCTGGCGCGGATCGTGGTGCTCGACCAGTTCACGCGCAATGCCTTCCGCGGTACGCCGCGCGCCTTCGCCGGCGATGCCCGGGCCCTGGCCGCGGCGAGCTGCCTCGTCGCCGCCGGCGGCGACGAGGCACTGCCGGCCGTCATGCGCGCCTTTGCCTACCTGCCGTTCGAGCACGCCGAAACGCTGCCGATGCAGGACGAGTCGGTTCGCCTGTTCACCCGGCTGGCCGTAGCGGATGCGCAGTGGGCCTCGATGCTCGAGTTCGCGCACCGGCACCGCGCCCTCATCGCCCGCTTCGGCCGCTTCCCTCACCGCAACGCGATCCTCGGCCGCCGGTCGACCACCGAGGAGATCGCGTTCCTGGACGAGCCGGGATCACGTTTCTAGCTCGCGGCATCGCTAGCGACGGTAGGGGTTGTCGGGGCGGGAGTCGCGGCGGTTCGGCACGCCGTCGCCGTCGCGGTCTCGGTCGTAGCGGTTGCGGACGCCGTCGTTGTCGCGGTCTCGGTCGTAGCGATTGCGAATGCCATCGCCGTCGCGATCGCCGCGACGGTTGTTGTTGACGTTGTCGAAGCGGTCGGGAATGCCGTCGCGGTCACGATCCGCGCGCCGGTTGTTGTTGTTGTCGAACCGGTTCCGGATGCCGTCGCCGTCCCGGTCGCCTCGAGCCCATTCGCCGCGGTAGAGGTGCCAGCGTCCGTTGTGGTTGACCCAGGTCGGCTTCGCGTAGACGTAACCCGGGCGTTCGCGCACCCAGCTGCCGTTCACCCACACGTGCCGGTTGCCACGCCAGTCCCAGTAGCCCGGGGTCCATACATGACCCGGGCGGTGACCGGGCACCACCTCGTAACGGGGCGCAGGCGGCGCAACGCGCACGTCGATGTCGAACGATGCGGCTGCCGGCAGCGACGCCGTTGCCGAGGCCATGGCGAGTACCGCTGCAGAAACGATTTTCAGGATCATGTCGTTCTCCATGGGATGGGACGTCGCCATCTTCGGTAGATCCAACCCCCGAGAGGATCGGAATAAAGGCTTCTCCGCTGTCAGCCCCCTTCGCGTGCGAAGTGGGCAGAACGCTCGCGCGGTCAAGAACCGTTCGGATCTGCGAAGTTGCGGAAACAAAGCGAGGAAATGCGGTTCACGCTTCTTCACCGGCGCCGGGGCGCCAGCCTGACGCTACCGCTCGCGCCAGCTGGGGAACTGGGCCGTGACCGGCTCGCTGCGCCGCGTCCGCGCGCGCAGGGCGAGGACGATGGCGCTGGCAAGGAGCCAGCCGACCGCCGGCCACCACAGCAGCGCCAGGCCGAACATCCGCTCCTGCGGCAAGCCGGCGCTGACGCTCGCCATCCGGGCCAGCGTGGCCAGCGCGAGGACGGACGACAGGACCCCGGCGTAGGTACCGGCTCGCCCAGCGCCGCCGCGAAGCAGGGCCCAGGCGAAGGCGGCGACGAGAACGCCGGCCCAGGCGGCGCCGGCGACCAGCTGCGCGGCGATCAGCAACGGCAGCGTCGGGGCGAAGTTCGCAGCGAGCGCCGCCAGGGCCGCCACGACCGCCAAGACCCCCATCACCTGCGTCGGGTGCCAGTGCCGGGCGGCGAGCGAGAACGGGAACATCGCGAGGTTGAAGCCGATCCAGAAGACCGGGAGGAGCGTGGGCAGCGCGTCGGCGCCGGCCCGGGCCGTGTACAGCGGCACGCTGTCGATGAAGACGTGGACCTGGAACGCGAGTGCGGCGAAGAGCGCCGTCAGCGCGAAGAGCGGGGTCGGCTCGGACACCGGCTCGACGGCGACGGTCTCGACGTCGGATGCCTGCCGGCCGGCCGACCGCAGCTTCCGCTCGGCGACGACCATGCCGAGCGTCACCAGGGCGAGGGCGATGCTGGACAGCGCGAACGGCAGGCGCGGATCGATGCCGCGCAGGGTGAGGCCCAGGTAGGGCTGGAAGGCATGGGCGATGCCCAGGCCCAGCAGCGTGCAGGCCAGGAGCACCGGCTGCGTCGGCCGCGCCGCGTAGCGCCCGACCAGCGACAGCGGCGGCGCGCGCAGCGCCGACGAGGTCACCGCCCAGACCGCGATCAGCGCGATGAAGAGGACCGGCGAGCCCTGCGGCGCGACGTGGGGCAGGGCCAGGAAGGCGGCGCAGGAGACCAGCGTGGCCGCCAGGACGGCGATGCCGACGCGACCCGCCACCTTTGCTGCGCGGTCGGCAGCGACACCGCAGGCGTAGTCGGCGAAGACGAAGACGAGCTGGTCGGCCATGAGGATCCACGCCACCGCATGCTTCGGCAGGCCGGCCTGCTCGACCAGCTGCGGCAGGTAGATGACGTAGACGATCCAGGTCGCGGCGAACAGGAACTGGACGACGCCGAGGTAAGTGCCCAGCCCTGGCCCCATGGACCCGCCCCGGTCCTCGTGCTCGGGCCCGAAGCGCATGTTCCTAGTGGTTGTCGCGCGGCACGAAGGCGCCGCGCTTGCCGACCAGGAAGTCGAGGTCGGCGCCTTCGTCGGCCTGCAGCACGTGGTCGGTGTAGAGCTTCCAGTAGCCGCTCGCCAGCGGCGACGGCGGCGCCTTCCACTCGGCCATGCGACGGGCCAGCTCCTCGTCGCTGATGTCGAGGTGGATCCGCCGGTTCGGCACGTCGAGCTCGATCATGTCGCCGTTGCGCACCGCGGCGAGAGGGCCGCCGGCCGCCGCTTCGGGCGCGGTGTGCAGGACCACCGTGCCGTAGGCCGTGCCGCTCATGCGCGCGTCGCTGATGCGGACCATGTCGGTGATGCCCTTCTTCAGCACCTTGGGCGGCAAGGGCATGTTGCCGACCTCCGCCATGCCGGGGTAGCCCTTGGGACCGCAGTTGCGCAGGACCATCACGCAGGTCTCGTCGATGTCGAGCGCGTCGTCGTCGATGCTCGAATGGAACTCCTCGATGGAGTCGAAGACGACGGCCCGGCCGCGGTGCGTCATCAGGGCGGGGGTCGCGGCGCTGGGCTTGATGATCGCGCCGCGCGGCGCCAGGTTGCCGCGCAGCACGGCGATGCCGGCACGGTCCTTGAAGGGCGCGTCGATCGACTTGATGACCTCGGTGTTGAAGTTCTCGGCGTCGGCGATGTTTTCGCCCAGCGTCTTGCCGTTGGCGGTGACGACGGTGAGGTCGAGATGGCGCGAGTTCTCCTTCAGCACGACTGGCAGCCCGCCGGCGTAGCAGAAGTCCTCCATCAGGTGCTTGCCCGAGGGCTGCAGGTTGAGCAGGCACGGCAGCGCGCTGGCGAGCTTCTCGAAGTCGTCGATGCCGAGCTTCACGCCGAGGCGGCCGGCGATGGCGATGAGGTGGATCACGGCGTTGGTCGAGCCGCCGATCGCCGCCAACGTGACGATGGCGTTCTCGAAGGCCTTGCGGGTGAGGATCTTCGACAGCCGCTGGTCCTCGTGGACCATGTCGACGACGCGCCGGCCGGCCATGCGGGCCAGCACGTTGCGCCGACCGTCGACCGCCGGGTAGGCGGCGTTGCCGGGCAGGCCGAGGCCGAGCGCCTCGACCATCGACGCCATCGTGCTCGCCGTGCCCATGGTCATGCAGTGGCCGTGGCTGCGGTGCATGCAGCTCTCGGCGTCGAAGAAGTCCTGCAGCTTCAGCGTGCCGGCGCGGACCTGCTCGCTCATGCTCCAGACACCCGTGCCGGAGCCGAGCTCCTGGCCGCGCCACTTGCCGTTCAGCATCGGCCCGCCGGAGACCCCGATCGTCGGCAGGTCGGCGCTGGCCGCGCCCATCACCAGCGACGGCGTAGTCTTATCGCAGCCCATCAGCAGCACGACGCCGTCGAGCGGGTTGCCGCGGATCGATTCCTCGACGTCCATGCTGGCGAGGTTGCGGTAGAGCATGGCCGTCGGCCGCAGCAGCGTCTCGCCGAGCGACATCACCGGGAACTCGAGCGGGAAACCACCCGCCTCGTAGACGCCGATCTTCACCTGCTCGGCGAGCGTGCGGAAGTGCGAGTTGCACGGTGTCAGCTCGCTGAAGGTGTTGCAGATGCCGATGACCGGCCGACCGTCGAACTGGTCGTGCGGGACGCCCTTGCCCTTCACCCAGCTGCGGTAGTTGAAGCCGTCGCGGTCCTGCCGGCCGAACCACTGCTGGCTGCGCATCTGCTCCGGCCTGCGCCGGGGCTTCTTCTCGTCACTCATTCCTGAAACTTTCCCTGGTCATTCCTTGACGGAGCCGGTCAGACCCGACACGTAGTGCTCGACGAAGAACGAGTACACGAAGGCGACCGGCAGCGAGCCGAGCAGCGCACCGGCCATCAGCGAGCCCCAATGGTAGACATCGCCCTCGACCAGCTCGGTCACGACGCCGACCGGCACCGTCTTCACTTCCGACGAGGAGACGAAGGTGAGCGCATAGATGAACTCGTTCCACGACAGGGTGAAGGCGAAGATGCCCGCGGAGATGAGCCCCGGCACGGCCAGCGGCAGGATGATCTTGGTC
>NZ_JANODC010000237.1:0-1836 GCF_031412495.1 Rhizobacter sp.
CTCCAGCAGCACCGTCGGCGCGTTCACGGCGTCGAGCGCCACGCGGTGGGAGTTGCCGTCGATGAAACGCTTGAGCTCGCGCTCGTCGGCGGCGGCGCCGTCGCCGGTTTCGCAGGTGACCCAGCGCGCGACGTTGTAGCGCGCCGGCAGGATGCGCGCCCTGCAGCCGTATTCGTGCTCGAGCCGATGCGCGACCACCTCGAACTGCAGCTGGCCGACGGCGCCGAGCAGCAGCACAGAGCCGGCCACCGGCCTGAAGACCTGGATCGCGCCTTCCTCGCCGAGCTGGGTCAGGCCGGCGCGCAGCTGCTTGGTGCGCAGCGGGTCGGCGACCTCGACCGAACGGAACATCTCCGGGGCGAAGAACGGCAGGCCGGTGTACTGCAGCTGCTCGCCCTCGGTCAGCGTGTCGCCGAGCTGCAGCACGCCGTGGTTCGGGATGCCGATGATGTCGCCGGCGAAGGCCTCGTCGAGCAGCTCGCGCCGCTGCGACAGGAAGCTCACCACCGTGTTCGGACGCAGCTCCTTGCCGGAGCGCACGACCTTCAGGCGCATGCCGCGCTCGAAGTGGCCCGAGGCGACGCGCAGAAAGGCGATCCGGTCGCGGTGCGCCGGGTCCATGTTGGCCTGGATCTTGAACACGACGCCGCTGAACTTCGTCTCCTCCGGATGCACCGTGCGCTGGATGGCGATGCGGTCACCGGGCGGCGGCGCCAGGTCGACGAGCGCGTCGAGCACCTCGCGGACGCCGAAGTTGTTGACCGCCGAGCCGAAGAACATCGGCGTCTGCCTGCCGGCGAGGAAGGCGGCGCGGTCGAACGGCGGCGCGGCGTCGGTGAGCAGCTCGATCTCGCCCTGCGCCTGCGTGTACTCGGCGCCGAAGCGGCCGGCGTACTCGGCGTTGTCGAGGCCGGCGAGGATCTCGTCGCCGCTGCCGCTGTCGCGGTCGCGGTCCTGGCCGCCCTTGAACACGCGCATCTGCTTCTCGCGCAGGTCCATGACGCCGTGGAAGCGCTTGCCCATGCCGACAGGCCAGGTGAAGGGCACGACCTCCATGCCGAGCTCGCGCTCGATCTCGTCCATCAGGACCAGCGGCTCCTGCACCTCGCGGTCCATCTTGTTGACGAAGGTGAGGATCGGCGTGTTGCGGGCGCGGCAGACCTGCAGCAGGCGGCGCGTCTGCGGCTCGACGCCGTTGGCCGCGTCGATGACCATCAGCGCGGCGTCGACGGCGGTCAGCACGCGGTAGGTGTCTTCGGAGAAGTCCTGGTGGCCGGGCGTGTCGAGCAGGTTGATGACGCAGCCGCGGTATTCCATCTGCATCACCGACGACGCGACCGAGATGCCGCGCTGCTTCTCGATCTCCATCCAGTCGGAGGTGGCGTGCCGCGAGGCCTTCCTCGCCTTCACCGAGCCGGCGATCTGGATTGCGCCCGAGAAGAGCAGGAGCTTTTCGGTGAGCGTGGTCTTGCCGGCGTCGGGGTGGGAAATGATGGCGAACGTGCGGCGGCGGCGCACTTCGGGAGCGAGGTCGGTCATGGGCCGGGGAGTATCGCCAGAAACCCTCCCGGGCACCGTCAGTGCACGAACGGGCTCACGACCGCGAGCAGGCGCTTCACGTAGGCGTCCTTCTCGCCGACAGGCGCGGCCCGGTTCAGCGCCTTTTCGGCGGCCGCCGCGCCGGCGCAGCGCAGCATCACCCACGCCGAGAGGTACTGCGACGCGAGGCAGCCGCCGGCGGTCGCGACCGGGCCGCGGGCGTGGAAGGACGCGTCCTCGACGCGGACGCCGGCCTGCATCAGCCAGGGCCGCGTCGTCAGGTCGGTGCACGCGGGC
>NZ_JANODC010000238.1:0-5441 GCF_031412495.1 Rhizobacter sp.
CGAAGTAGCATCGGTGGCAGCCCGGACGGCTGCCTTCCGATTCGTCACGAAGGCCGCCTCGCGCGGCCTTCTTCGTTTCCGAACCTTCCGCTTGAGAGCCGCCTTCCATGATCGACTTCGACGCCATCCCGAGATCGCGCCTGCCCGAATTGCTGCGGGCGATGCCGAAGGCCGAACTGCACATCCACATCGAAGGCTCGCTCGAGCCCGAGCTGATCTTCGAGCTCGCGAAGCGCAACGGCGTCGCGCTCGCCTACGCTGACGTCGAGACGCTGCGCGCTGCCTACGCGTTCACCGACCTACAGAGCTTTCTCGACATCTACTACGCCGGGGCCAGCGTGCTGCTGGACGAAAGCGACTTCGAGGCCATGGCGATGGCCTATTTCGTCCGTGCCGCGGCCGACAACGTCATCCACGCCGAGATCTTCTTCGACCCGCAGACCCACACCGCGCGCGGCGTGCCGATGGGCGCGGTCATCCGCGCCCTGTCCGGCGCCTGCGCGCGCGCCGAGCGCGAGCTCGGCGTCACGAGCTCGCTCATCCTCTGCTACCTGCGCCACCTGAGCGAAGGCGAAGCCCTGCAGACGCTGGACGCGGCGCTGCCGTTCCGGGAGCACTTCATCGGCGTCGGCCTCGACAGCAGCGAGCGAGGCCACCCGCCCGAGAAGTTCGAGCGGGTCTTCGCGCGCGCCCGGGCGCTCGGCCTGCGCCGCGTTGCCCACGCCGGCGAAGAGGGGCCGCCGGCCTACATCGAGAGCGCGCTCGACGTGCTGCACGCCGAGCGCATCGACCACGGCGTGCGCTGCATGGAGAGCCCGGCCCTCGTCGCCCGGCTCGCCCGCGAGGGCGTGGCGCTCACCGTCTGCCCGCTCTCGAACCTGAAGCTGCGCGTGTTCGAGACGCTGGCCGGGCACAACCTCGCCGAGCTGCTGGCGGCGGGGCTGAAGGCCACGGTCAATTCCGACGACCCGGCCTATTTCGGCGGCTACATCAACGACAACTTCGTCGAGGCCTTCGCGGCCCTGCCGCAGCTCGGCGCCGCCGAGGCGTACCGGCTGGCCCGCAACAGCTTCGAGGCCAGCTTCGTCTCGGCGGCGCGGAAGAACGACATGCTGGCCCGCCTCCACACCACCTTCACGACCTTCCGATGACCGAGCTGCTCACCGACCCCCAGGCCTGGATCGCCTTCCTGACGCTGACCGCGCTCGAGCTCGTCCTCGGCATCGACAACATCGTCTTCATCTCGATCCTGGTCGACAAGCTGCCCCCGGCGCAGCGCGAACGGGCCCGGCGGATCGGCCTGTTCATGGCGATGTTCATGCGGCTCGGCCTGCTGCTTCTCCTCGCCTGGCTGGTCGGCCTGACGGCGCCTCTGTTCACCGTGCTCGGCCAGGAGATCTCGGGTCGCGACCTGATCCTCCTCGGCGGCGGCCTCTTCCTGATCTGGAAGAGCACGGGCGAGATCCACCAGTCGCTGGAAGGGGTCGAGGGCCACAAGGCGGCGATCGGCACGGCGACCTTCGGCGGCGTCATCGTCCAGATCATGCTGATCGACATGGTGTTCTCGCTCGACTCCATCATCACCGCCGTTGGCATGGTCGACGAAATCGCGATCATGATCGCTGCGGTCGTCGCCTCGGTCGGCCTGATGCTGCTGTTCGCCCGGCCCATCGGCCGCTTCGTCTCCGACCACCCGACGATCAAGATGCTGGCCCTGTCGTTCCTCGTCGTGATCGGCGTCGTGCTCATCGCCGAGGGCATGGGCGTGCACGTGCCGAAGGGCTACGTGTACTTCGCGATGGCGTTCTCGCTCGGCGTGGAAATGCTGAACCTCAGGCTGCGCAAGCGCGCCAGCGCCCCGGCCAGGCTGCGCTCGCCCTACGGCGACGACCCCGCGCCCTGAGAGGGCGCGGACTGCCGCGGGCCGCTCCTACTCTTGCTCGACGGCGCTCATCAGCTCCTGCTTGCGCTCGGCCAGCTCGGCGCCGAGGACCTCGAGGTCGATGCCCGACTTCTCGGCGGCCGGGAAGATCTCGCTCTCTTCCTCCTCGACGTGGTGCTCGACGTACTCGGCCAGGACCAGGATCTTGGCGTCGTAGAGCGCATCGTCCGGGTCCATGGCCTGGATCTGGGCGATGAGGTCCTTGGCCGAGGCGTGCTCGACCTCGGCCTGGTCGAGCAGGAGGTCGTCGTCGATGGATTCGCGCATCGCCGGGTAGAAGATCTCCTCCTCGATGTCGGCGTGGACGGCGAGGGCGACGCAGATCTGCTCGGCGAGCGCGCGCTTCTCCTCGAGGTCGCCGTCTTCCTCGACCAGCTGGCGATAGTCCTCGAACAGCTGCCGGACCTCGGCGTGGTCGGCCGTGAGCAGCGAGACGGCGTCCTGGTTGCCTTCGGTTTCGTCCTCCTCGATCTCGTCGAGGTCCGCGTTTTCGAACATTTCGGCCATGGGGCCTCCTTGCGTTGGGATGGCGTTGCGGCGCAACGGCTCCCCCAGTGCGGCAATGGATATGCCCGAGCCGGCCGTCGGGCTGAACGGCTCCATGCCGCATCACCGTCTGGGGGTGCAGCAGATCCCAAGGCAACCTCAGAGGCGCTGCGAGGTGAGCCCGTGCTCGCCTGACGGCTCTCGGGCCTCCGGGAAGGGGCATCATCCGCATCGCGGCGCCGCCGCCGGGAGCAGAAGCCCATGACCGCCGCCACCCCACGCACGTTGCCCAAGACGCTCGGCACCTTCCAGCTGTGGGGCATCGCCGTCGGGCTGGTGATCTCCGGCGAGTACTTCGGGTGGAGCTACGGCTGGGCCTCGGCCGGCACCCTGGGCTTCCTCGTCACCGCCGGCTTCGTGGCCCTGATGTACACGACCTTCATTTTCAGCTTCACGGAGCTGACGACGGCGATCCCGCACGCCGGCGGGCCCTTCGAGTACAGCCGGCGTGCCTTCGGGCCCACCGGTGGCTATGTCGCCGGCTTCGCCACGCTGGTCGAGTTCGTCTTCGCGCCGCCGGCCATCGCGCTGGCCATCGGCGCCTACGTCAACGTGCAGTACCCGGCGCTCGAGCCGAAGTGGATTGCCTTCGGCGCCTACCTCGTCTTCATGGCGCTGAACATCGCCGGCATGACGATCGCGGCGAGCTTCGAGCTCGTCGTCACCCTGGTCGCGATCTTCGAGCTCTGCGTGTTCATGGGCGTGGTGGCGCCGGGTTTTTCGGCAGCGAATTTCGTGAAGGGCGGCTGGTCCGGCGCCGACACGTTCAGCGCCGCGTCGCTGCCCGGCATCGTCGCCGCGATCCCCTTCGCCATCTGGTTCTTCCTGGCCATCGAGGGCGTCGCGATGGCCGCCGAGGAGACGAAGAACCCGCAGCGCTCGGTGCCGATCGCCTACATCGGCGGCATCCTGACGCTGGTGGCGCTGGCCCTCGGCGTGATGGTGTTCGCCGGCGGCGTCGGCGACTGGACGAAGCTCGCCAACATCAACGACCCGCTGCCGCAGGCGATGAAGATCGTCGTCGGCGGCGACAGCGGCTGGCTGCACATGCTGGTCTGGCTCGGCCTGTTCGGCCTCGTCGCCTCGTTCCACGGAATCATCATCGGCTACTCGCGGCAGATCTTCGCGCTCTCCCGCGCCGGCTACCTGCCCGAGCTGCTCGGCCGCATCCACCCGCGCCTCGGCACGCCGTACATGGCCATCCTCGCCGGCGGCGTCGTCGGCATCGCGGCCATCTTCAGCGACCAGCTCGTCACCTTCGGCGGCCAGTCGCTGACGGCCAACATCGTCACCATGTCGGTGTTCGGCGCCATCGTCATGTACATCCTGAGCATGGCCAGCCTGTTCAAGCTGCGCGCTGCCGAGCCGCGGCTCGAGCGGCCGTTCGCCGCGCCGGCCTACCCGTTCTTTCCGGCCTTTGCCCTCGCTGCCGCCGTCGTCTGCCTCGGCACGATGGTGTATTTCAACGCCCTCGTGTTCGCGGTCTTCGTCGGCCTGATGGCGCTCGGCTACGGCTACTTCCTGCTCACCGGCAGCCGGCGCGGCGCGGTGGCCGCTGCGACGGCCTGAAGCCAACGACTGGTCGCTGGCCCAGATCGATGCGCCCGCCGAGGTGCGGGCCCGATCCGGCACCCCTGCTACGACACCGGCACATGATGTACACCCGGGAGCCCGATCTCGTCCGCCTGGAGGCCGACCTGGCGGCCTGGCTGGCGGGTGAGCGGCGCGGTAGACCGCTGACGCGTGCCGCCCGCTCAGCGGGCGGGCGCCCGCGGGCGGTGTCCGGCCTCGGTGAGGTAGCGCTCGAGATCTTCCGCGCCGCCGATCAGCCTGCCGCCGATGAACACCTGAGGCACGGTCTGGGCCTTGGCGATGGCGCCGAGCGCCTTGCTGCGGATCGTGTGGGGCAGGGGCAGTTCGGCGTAGTCGTAGCCGGCCTCGCTGAGCATCTGCTTGGCGTGGGCGCAGAACGTGCAGCCTTCGCGGGTGAGGATCGCGACCTGGTCCGGCAGCTTGGCCTTCGGGTCGATGTAGCGCAGCATGGTGTCGGCGTCGGACACCTCGAAGGGGTCGCCTTCCTTCTGCGGCTCGAGGAACATCTTCTCGATCACCTTGTTGCGCACCAGCATCGAGTAGCGCCAGGAACGCTTGCCGAAGTTGAGGTCGCTCTTGTCGACGAGCATCCCCATGGCTTCGGTGAAGGCGCCGTTGCCGTCGGGCAGGAGCAGGACGTTCTCGGCTTCCTGGTCGCGCCCCCACTCCTCCATGACGAAGGGGTCGTTGACGGAGACGCAGACGATGCTCTCGACGCCGTGCTCGCGGAAAACCGGCGCCAGCTCGTTGTAGCGCGGCAGGTGGGTCGAGGAGCACGTGGGCGTGAAGGCACCCGGCAGCGAGAAGACGACCACGTTCTTGTTCGCGAACAGGTCATCGGTGGTCACCTTCGCCCATTCGCCGTTGCGGCGAATGCGGAAGGCGACGTCCGGAACGGACTGGCCTTCCTTGCTCTGCAGTGCTTGCTGGCTCATCGCGGATTCTCGAAGTTCGGGCGATTCTGTGGCAGGCGCGCAAGCCTGCGCCGCGAGCAGGGAATCGCTCGGGCCGTCTTCCGGCAGCGCCGGTAGGTGTCGTCCGATGCAGCGGGGGCGCCAGGCCGCCTAGGGTCGGCCATGGCCCTGCGCTCGATCGCCTCGCTCTCGCTCAGCTTCGGCCTGGTCTCGATCCCGGTGAAGGTGTACGCGGCCACCGAAAGCGCGTCGGCGATCCAGTTCAAGCTGCGCGCCCGCGGCGGCGCGCGCGTGCGCCAGCAGTACGTCACCGCGCCCGAGGCCGTCGTCGAGGACCTGCGGGCCCTGCCGCCGGCGCGGCCGGGGCCCGGCCCTGCGCCGGCGGCGGCGTTCCGAACCGTCGCCGCGCAGGCGCCGGTGGCGACCCGCGCCGCGGCGTCGGCCGC
>NZ_JANODC010000239.1:0-19454 GCF_031412495.1 Rhizobacter sp.
GGCTACGTGTTCCAGAACTACCGCGAGGCGATGTTCCCGTGGATGCGGACCATCGACAACATCGCCTACCCGCTCAAGCTCGAAGGCCGCTCGAAGGCGGAGGTGGACCGCCGCATGGCCGAGCTCGTCGCCTCCTTCGACGTCAAGTTCGACCTGCGCCGCTATCCCTACGAGCTCTCGGGCGGGCAGCAGCAGACGGCCTCGATCATACGGGCGCTGGCGCCTTCGCCCGAGGTGCTGTTCCTCGACGAGCCGTTTTCCGCCCTGGACTTCGAGATGACGCTCTTCATCCGCGAGAAGCTGCAGGAGGTCTTCATGCAGACCGGCACGACGATGCTGCTCGTCTCGCACGACCTGGAGGAAGCGGTCTACCTCGCCGACCAGGTGCTGCTGCTGACGAAGCGGCCGACGCGCATCGCCGAGATCCTGCCCTACGCCGACGCACGGCCGCGCACCGTTGCGACGCTGTCGGAGCCGAGCTTCGTCGCCGCCAAGAAGAAGAGCCTCGAGATCTTCCAGCGCGAAGTGCGGCGCTGAGCGCGATGGACGCGAACGACATCGAGGCCTGCGTCGATGCCGCCGCGGCGGCGCTAGCGCTGCCCCTGGATCCGGCGCATCGCCCCGGCGTGCTGCGCTACTTCGCGCTCGCCGCCGGCCTGGCCGAGCAGGTCATGGCCGTGCCGCTCGGCCGGCTCGACGAGCCCGCGTACGCCTTCACCGCCGTGGCGCCCGAGGACCTGCCGGACGCCGAGCCCGCGAGCGGCCTCGCCCCGTGAGCCCCGGCGACCTGTTTGCCGGCCCGGCCGCGGCGCTCACCGATGCCGTGCGCCAGCGCGGCGTCAGTGCCGCCGCGGTGCTCGAGGCGAGCCTGGCCCGCATCGAGTGCACCGACGGGGTCGTCAACGCCTTCACCGACCGGACCTTCGAGCGGGCGCGCCGCCGCGCCGCCCGCATCGATGCCCAACTGGCGGCGAACGATTCGGAGGCTGCCGCCCGGCCGCTGCTCGGCGTCCCCTTCGCGGTCAAGAACCTGTTCGACGTCGCCGGCCTCACCACGCGCGCCGGCTCGAGGATCGAGCGAGACAGGACGGTGGCGATGCACGATGCGCTCCTGCTGGCGCGCCTCGAGGCGGCCGGCGCGATCCTCGTCGGCGCGCTCAACATGGACGAGTACGCCTACGGCTTCACGACCGAGAACTCGCACGACGGCCCGACGCGCAACCCGCACGACCCCACCCGCGTGGCCGGCGGTTCGTCGGGCGGGTCGGCCGCGGCGGTGGCGGCCGGCCAGGTGCCGCTGACGCTCGGCTCCGACACCAACGGCTCGATCCGCGTCCCGGCATCGCTGTGCGGCGTCTTCGGCCTCAAGCCGACCTACGGCCGACTGCCGCGCCACGGCAGCTACCCGTTCGTGGCCAGCCTCGATCACCTCGGTCCCTTCGCGCGGACGGCGCGCGACCTGGCGATCGCCTACGACGCCATGCAGGGCCCCGACCGGCGCGACCCGGCCTGCGCGCCGCGTGCTGCCGAGCCCGTCGCGAGCCGGCTCGGGGAAGGCATCGGCAGCCTGCGCATCGCGGTGCTCGGGGGCCATTTCGAGGAGCACGCCGGGCCGGCGGCGCGCGCCGCGGTCGCCCGCGTGGCGGCCGCGCTCGACGCCCGCCGCACGGTGACCCTGGCGCGCGCCGGGAGCGCGCGCGCGGCCGCCTTTCTCATCACCCAGGCGGAGGGCTCGGCCCTCCACCTCGATGACCTGCGCACCCGCGCTGCCGATTTCGAGCCGCTGTCGCGCGACCGCTTCCTGGCCGGCGCGCTGCTGCCGGCCGTGTGGGTGCAGCAGGCGCAGCGAGTCCGGCGCGCCTTCGCGCTCGATGCGGCCCGGCTCTTTCGCGAGGTCGACGTCCTGCTCGCCGCGGCCACGCCCTGCGTCGCGCCGGCGATCGGCACCGAATGGCTGGAGATCAACGGCCTGCGCCTGCCGGCGCGCCCCAGCCTCGGCCTGCTCACGCAGCCGATCTCGTGCATCGGCCTGCCCGTCTGCGTCGTGCCGGTGTGGGGCTGCCATGAGACGATGCCGATCGGCGTGCAGGTCATCGCCGCGCCGTGGCGCGAGGACCTCGTCCTGCGCGTCGCCCACCATCTCCAGTCGGCCGGCGTCGCCATGGCGCCGGTCGCCGCCTTCGACCTGCCGCCATGAGCCAAGCGATCAACCTGCCCGACGTGCTTGACGAAGTGCGCGCCGTCTTCGCACGCTACGAGGACGCGCTCGTCCACAACCGGACCGACGTGCTCGACGAGCTGTTCTGGCACTCCGACGCGGTGGTGCGCTACGGCGCCGGCGAGAACCTGGTCGGCATCGACGCGATCCGCGCCTTTCGCAGCGCCCGCCCGTCGGCCGGCCTGGCGCGCGAGCTCGAACGGACGGTGATCACCAGCTACGGGCGCGACACCGCGACCGCGATGACCGAGTTCCGACGCGCCGGCGACCCGCGCCTCGGCCGGCAGAGCCAGACCTGGGTCCGCTTCGCCGACGGCTGGAAGGTCGTCGCCGCGCACGTCAGCCTGATCGCATCGTGAGGGCTGTCGGCGCGGCGGGCGAAGGCACCGGCGAGAGCGCGCGCAAGCTCGCCGACCAGGTCTACGACGCGATCAAGGCTGAGCTGCACGACTTCCAGCTGGTACCGGGTGACCGCTTCTCGGAGGCTGAGCTGGGGCAGCGCCTCGGCATGAGCCGGACGCCGGTGCGCGAGGCCCTGTTCCGGCTCCGCAACGAAGGCTTCCTCGGCGTCGAGCCCAAGCTCGGCTGGTTCGTGCTGCCGATCGACTTCGGTCGCCTCGAGCAGCTCTACGACCTGCGCGTCGTGCTCGAGCTGGCGAGCGTCGCGCGGCTGTGCATGAGCGTGGGTCCGGCCGCCGGGCTCGAGGCGCTCAAGGCCGTCTGGCTGGTGCCGCAGGCCGAGCGACTGTCGGACCCGCGCCTCGTCGGCGCCCACGACGAGCAGTTCCACGCCACGCTGGTGCGCGCCGCCGGCAACGCCGAGACGGCGCGGGTGCACTGGGACGTGACCGAGCGCATCCGCATCGTTCGCCGTCTCGACTTCACGCGCGGCGACCGCATCGAGGCGACCTACGCCGAGCACGGGAAGATCCTGCGCGCGGTGATGCAGAGGAAGGTCGACCAGGCGCAGCTGCTCCTGCGCACGCACATCGAGCAGAGCAAGGCGGAAGTGCGCAAGATCACCCTGCACACGTTGCAGGCGGCGCGGGATCGGGCGCGCCAGCGCGGCGCGGCCTGACCCCGACGCTCGGGAGGTCCGGGGAAGCCCTAGTCCGCCTTGCCGTCGGTTGCCTGCGGAATCCATCTGGCCAGCACGCTCTCAGTCAAGCCCGCGCTTTGACGAACGCGCCAGCGATCAAATGGACAGGATCGATGCGTTCGCCGGAGGAGTGCTTCGAGTCGACATGGCGTGATGGGTAGATTCCGTCCCTTCCGATGACGGCGATGACGGTGTCCGGACCGTAGTCATGCTGGAAGTCGCGAGTCAGCATGGCGGCTTCGACTCCGACGTAGACGACTCCGCCGAATTCACCGTCGGGCCCGTCGACCCTGACCGCCGTGGGTACGGTCCATCGTCTGGTGAGACGCCCCATGATGGGCGCCGAGGTCACCAGTCCCAGCTGCTCGCGAGCGGCCTTGAAGTAGTCGCGCCGCTGTAGTTGAAGCCCTCCGGCGGCCGGGTACTCACGACGATGTCGCCCTTCGCGTCGAGAAGCCCCGACGCGGTCGCTTCCGAGGGTATCAAGGGTTTCGATCCGACCGGCGACGGCGCGAGCGGCATGGCCGGCGTCGGAACGGCGGGGAAGGATGGGCGAGCTCCTCACGAAGCCAACCCCTTGGTTCATTGGTCGGGACGGCGGGATTCGAACTCGCGACCCCTTGCACCCCATGCAAGTGCGCTACCAGGCTGCGCTACGCCCCGAAGTCCCGGATTATAGGGACCGCCCCTTCGGCTAAGGGCCGAGCAGGCCACGAATCGAGATGAGCTCCTGGCGCACTTGCGCAGGCGACAGCGGGTAGGTGTCGCCGGCCGCGGCCGGCCCTTCGTGGGCCCCGGACACACGCTCGTCGTCGCCGTTCACCGCGCGATCTTGGCGATCGTCGCCCCGGGCAAGGGGCTGCGCGCTGCCGTTCGCCGGCTCGAGCAGGTCGGCCTGGCTGTCGTGCGCTGCGGCCTCGCGCCGCTGTGAGCTGTCGGTCAGGCGGTTGCGGGCGCCGCTGATCGTAAATCCCTGCTCGTAGAGAAGCTCGCGGATGCGGCGGATCAGGAGCACCTCGTGGTGCTGGTAGTAGCGCCGGTTGCCGCGCCGCTTCATCGGCTTCAGCTGCGTGAACTCCTGCTCCCAGTAGCGCAGCACGTACGGCTTCACGCCGCACAGGTCGCTGACCTCGCCGATCGTGAAGTACCGCTTGGCGGGAATCGGTGGGAGCGTTTTCTCCATCAAAATCAATAAGATCCGGAGATAAACCTCGACTTTACTCGAACTCTCCCGGAACCGGCGTGTCGCCCTGCACGACTCCCTTCAGTTTGTGGCTGGCGTGAAAAGTCACGACGTGCCGGGCCTTGATCGGGATCGCTTCGCCGGTGCGGGGGTTGCGACCGGGCCGCGGCGCCTTGCGCCGGATGTTGAAGTTCCCGAAGCCCGACATCTTGACGTCCTCCCCGGAAAGCAGGGTGGCGTGGATCAGCTCGAAGAAGGCCTCGACCATGTCCTTGGACTCGCGCTTGTTCAGCCCGAGGCGCTCGAACAGCAGTTCGGCCAGCTCGGCCTTCGTCAGCGTCGGCGTGACCAGCGTCGCCGACAGGCGTTCGGGCGGGGATTCCGGGCCGGCCATTCGATCCGGTCCTCAGGTGCGAAGGCGCACGCCGAGGCGCTGCGCCAGCGCCTGCAGCACGCCGGCGACGAGCGCCACGATGCGCTCGTCGGTGAGCGTCTGGACATCGTCGCGGAGCTCGAGGCGAACCGCCAGGCTGCGCTCGCCGTCGCCGATTCCTGCGCCGGCGCTCTTCGGCTCGTAGATGTCGAACAGCGTGGCGGAGCGGACGCCAGCCCCGCCCCCGGTCTCGATGACCTCCATCAGCGCCGCATGGGAAACATCGCGCCCGGCCACGACGGCGAGGTCGCGCCAGGCGGGCTGCTGCCTGGGCAGCGGGGCGAACACCGGCAGCGCGCGATCCAGAAGGGCATCGGCGTCGATCTCGAAGACGATGGGCGCGCCCGCCACGTCGTAGGCCTGGCGCCAGCGCGGGTGCAGCTCGCCGAACCAGCCGATGCGCACGCCGCCGAGCTCGAGGGCGGCGCTGCGCCCCGGGTGGAGCGCCGGGTGCGGCGCCGGGACGAACCGGGCCGCCGCCGGCAGGAACAGCGACTCGAGGTCGCCCTTGACGTCGAAGAAGTCGACGGCACGCTCGGCCACGCCCCACTGCACCGGATCGGCCGGCCCGAAGGCGAGGCCGGCGAGTCGCAAGGGCTGGCGGATGCCGTCGACGGCCAACTCGCCCTTGGCCGCGCCCGGGTCGCGCAGGTAGACCTTGCCGAGCTCGAACACGCGGACCCGGGTCGCCTTGCGCCCGACGTTCACGCGCAGCACCTCGACGAGGCTGCCGATGAGGCTGGAGCGCATCACGGAGTAATTCGCCACGATCGGGTTGACGACGCGCACCGGCGTCTCGTTGCCGGCGAAGTCGCGCTCCCAGCGCTCGTCGACGAAGCTGAAGCTGATCGTCTCCTGCCAGCCTCGGTCGGCGAGCGCATGGCGAAGCATCGCCGGCCGGCGCCTGGACTCGCTCTCGACGCGCGCCATGAGCGGGCCCGATGCGAGACGCCCCGGCAGGCTGTCGTAGCCGATGAGCCGGATCACTTCCTCGATCAGGTCTTCCTCGATGCGCAGATCGAAGCGCCAGCTGGGCGGGACGACCTCGATCGCGCCCGGCCGAGCGGTCCACGCGAAGCCGAGGCGCGACATCACGTCCTCGCACTGCGCCTGCGTCAGCGGCATGCCGATCACCCTCGCGGCTCGCTCGACGCGAAGGGTCACCGGCGCGGGCCGGGGCAAGGCGACGACCTGGTCGTCGATCGGGCCGCAACTCGTCTGGCTGCCGCCGCAGATCGAGACGATCAGCGCCGTGAGCCGCTCGATGTGCTCGACCGTCGTCGCCGGATCGACGCCGCGCTCGAAGCGGTGCCCCGCGTCGGTCGAGAAGTTGAAGCGGCGGGAGCGCCCGGCAATGGCCTCGGGCCACCAGAACGCAGCCTCGACGTAGACATTGCGGGTGGCGTCGGAGACCGCCGTCGCCGCACCGCCCATGATGCCGGCGAGCGACTCGACCTGCGCCTCGTCGGCGATGACGCCGACGGTGCCATCGACCTCGACCGTGCTGCCGTTCAGGAGCTCGATCGACTCGCCGGCCCGGCCCCAGCGCACGTCCAGCCCGCCCACGATCCTGTCGAGGTCGAAGATGTGCGACGGGCGGCCGAGCTCGAACATCACGTAGTTCGAGATGTCGACCAGTGGCGCGACCGTGCGCTGGCCGCAGCGGGCCAGGCGCTCGGCCATCCAGGCCGGAGTCGTCGCGCGCGTGTCGACCTCGCGGATGACGCGGCCTGAAAAGCGGCCGCAGAGATCCGGCGCCTCGATGCGGACGGGTAGCTTGGTCGGTGTGCCCACCTCGGCCGCCCGGATCGGCGGCGACTTCAGCGGCGCTCCGGTCAGCGCCGCCACTTCGCGCGCAATGCCGAACACGCTCAGGGCATGGCCGAGGTTGGGGGTCAGCTTCAGCGTGAAGATCGTGTCGTCGAGGGACAGGTGATCGCGGATGTCGGCCCCGACGGGCGCCGCCTCGTCGAGGACGAGCAGGCCCTCGTGGTCTTCCGAAAGCCTGAGCTCGCGGGCCGAGCAAAGCATGCCGCGGCTCTCGACGCCGCGGATCTGGCCGAGCTGGATGCGAAAAGGCTCACCGCCCTCGGCCGCCGGCAGCTCGGCACCGACCAGCGCGCACGGTGCCTTCATCCCGGCGCGCACGTTCGGCGCGCCGCAGACGATCTCGAGCGTATCGCCGGTGCCGGCGTCGACGCGGCACACGCGCAGCCGGTCCGCGTTCGGATGCTTGTCGACCGACAGCACCTTGCCCACGACGACGCCATGGAACGGGGGCGCGACCGGCCGCAGCGCCTCGACCTCGAGGCCGGCCATCGTCAGCCGCTCGGCGAGCGCCGCGGTGCCGATCGGCGGATCGCAGAACTCGCGCAGCCAGGATTCTGGAAATTGCATGCGGCGGCCCGGCGATCAGGCGAACTGGCGCAGGAAGCGCAGGTCGCCGTCGAAGAAGAGGCGCAGGTCGTCGATGCCGTAGCGCAGCATCGCGAGGCGGTCGATCCCCGATCCGAACGCGAAGCCGATGACGCGCTCCGGATCGAAGCCCATGTTGCGCACCACCTGCGGATGGACCTGGCCCGAGCCGGAGATCTCGAGCCAGCGGCCGGCGAGCGTGCCGGTCTCGAACATCAGGTCGATCTCGGCGCTCGGCTCGGTGAAGGGAAAGTAGCTCGGCCGGAAGCGCAGCTTCAGCTCGCTGGTCTCGAAAAATGCCTGCACGAAGTCGAGGTACACCGCCTTGAGGTCGCGAAAGCTCACGTTCTCGCCGAGCCACAGGCCTTCGACCTGGTGGAACATCGGCGAGTGCGTGGCGTCGCTGTCGACGCGGTAGGTGCGGCCCGGTGCGATGACGCGGACGTCCGGCATCGTCGCCGCGCCGGCATGTCGGCGCGCATGCGCCTGCGCGTAGCGGATCTGCATCGGGGACGTGTGCGGGCGCAGGTTGAGCAGGCGGCCCTCGTCGTCCTTGACGTCGACGTAGAAAGTGTCCTGCATCGACCGTGCGGGATGGTTCTCCGGGTTGTTCAGCGCCGTGAAGCTGTACCAGTCGGTCTCGATTTCCGGGCCGTCGGCGATGTCGAAGCCCATCGAGGTGAAGATCGCCTCGATCCGCTCGAGAGCCCGGCTGATCGGGTGGATGCCGCCCTGCCCTCTCGACCGTCCGGGCAGCGTCACGTCGAGCGACTGCGCCGCGAGCTGCGCCTCGAGCTGCGCCTGGGCCAGCGCCTCGCGGCGCGCCGTCAGGGCAGCCTCGATGGCCTGCTTGGCGACGTTGATGGCCGCCCCGCGCGCCTTCTTCTCCTCCGGCGGCAGGGCTGCGAGCGCCTTCAGCTGCTCGGTGATCCGCCCCTGCCTGCCAAGGAAGCGCGCCTTCGCGTCTTCCAGCTCCGCCGGCGCCATGGCCCGAGCGAACTCGGCCAGAGCGTGGTCCACCACCGGTTGGAGATCGTTCATCGTGAGGTCGGCCTCCGCGGGGCGAAGGACAGGATCGCGGCGGCGCCCTCGACGGCGCCGCCGACAGGTCAGGACAGGTGCGGGCGCACCTTCTCGACGATCGTGCCGAACGCGGCAGGATCGTTGACGGCCATGTCGGCCAGGACCTTGCGATCGATGTCGACCTGCGCCTTCTTCAGGCCGGCCATGAACTTGCTGTAGGTGACGCCGAGGCTGCGGGTCGCGGCGTTGATGCGGGCGATCCAGAGCTGGCGGAAGACGCGCTTCTTGTTGCGGCGGTCGCGATAGGCGTACTGCCCGGCGCGCATGACCGCTTCCTTGGCGATGCGAAAGACGTTCTTGCGACGGCCGCGGAAGCCCTTGGCGAGGGCGAGGACCTTCTTGTGGCGGGCGCGTGCGGTGACGCCGCGTTTGACGCGAGGCATGGATGGATCTCCTTCGGAAGTGGTGAGGGTGCGCCGGCGATCAGAGGCCGGCGAACGGCAGCATTTGCGCCATGTGGCCCATGTTCGTGTCGTGCACCGTGCTCGTGCCGCGCAGGTGGCGCTTCGTCTTGGTCGACTTCTTCGTCAGGATGTGGCGCTTGAACGCCTGGCCGCGCTTGACGGTACCGCCCGGGCGAACCCGGAACCGCTTGGCGGCGCTCTTCTTGGTCTTCATCTTCGGCATGACTGCTCTCTCTTCGTGTGCACCTGCAGGCGCCGGCAAGGTCTTGCCGTCTTGTCAGCCTGCAGAGGCTTCGGCTCGGCACGTCGGGCTTGCCGCCCGTGCCGGAGTCCGTGTACTTCGCTTCCTACGTCCGCTTCGGCGCCAGGACCATGATCATCTGCCGGCCTTCGAGCTTGGGCATGTGCTCGACCACCGAGACGTCGGCCAGCTCGTCGCGGATCCGCTCCAGCAGGCGCATGCCGATGTCCTGGTGCGTGATCTCGCGGCCGCGGTAGCGCAAGGTCACCTTGCCCTTGTCGCCGTCTTCCTCGATGAAGCGGCGCAGGTTCCTCATCTTGATCGCGTAATCGCCTTCGTCGGTCCCGGGCCGGAACTTCACTTCCTTGACCTCGATGACCTTCTGCTTGGCCTTCGCTTCCGCCGCCCGCTTCTGCTCCTGGTACTTGAACTTGCCGTAGTCCATCAGCCGGCACACCGGCGGATCGGCCTGGGCCACGATCTCGACGAGATCGACGTCCTGCTCGCCGGCCAGCCGGAGGGCCTCGGCGATGGGGACGATTCCCAGCGGTTCGTTTTCGGGTCCGTTCAGCCGGACCTCGGGAGCCATGATCTCCCGGTTGAGCCGGTGCTTGCGCTCGGCATTGGGTTGACGACGGTCAGCAAAAGTAGCGATGTCAAAGGCCTTTCAAAGGGCCCCAAGGCACAGGGACCCACAACGACAGAGTCGCGCCCGCCACCTGACGACGTCGTCAGGCCTCGGCTCTCACACTTTCTGGGCGATGTCGGCGGCGAGCTTCGCGGAGAAGTCGCCGAGTGACATCGCACCGAGGTCGTGGTTTCCTCGGGCGCGCACGGAAACGGCCCCGTTTGCCTTTTCCTTGTCGCCGACGACGAGGATGTACGGAACCTTCTGCATTGAATGCTCGCGAATTTTATAGTTTATTTTCTCGTTCCGCAAATCAGGGCTGACTCTAACTCCTTGATTTTGCAGAGTTTTGGCCACCTCACGGGCATAGTCGGCCTGGCTTTCGGTGATCGTGAGGACGCTCACCTGCACCGGCGCCAGCCAGGTGGGCAAGGCGCCTGCCCAATGCTCGAGCAGCAGGCCGATGAACCGCTCGAAGCTGCCGACGATGGCCCGGTGCAGCATGACGGGGAAGGCGCGGCCGCTCGTCTCGGTCACGTAATCCCCGCCGAGCCGCTCGGCGGTGTTGAAGTCGACCTGCATCGTGCCCAGCTGCCACTGCCGGCCGAGCGCGTCCTTCAGCGTGTATTCGATCTTCGGGCCGTAGAAGGCGCCGTCGCCGGGCGCGACCACGAAGTCGCAGTTCGAGCGGCGCAGCGCCTCCATCAGCGCCTGTTCCGACTTGTCCCAGAACTCGTCGGAGCCGACCCGGCTGGCCGGCCGCGTCGCCACCTTGTAGATCACGTCGGTGAAGCCGAAGTCCCGGTAGACCTTCTGCAGCTGCGCCGTGTAGGCGACGCATTCCTCGAGGATCTGGTCCTCGGTGCAGAAGACGTGACCGTCGTCCTGCGTGAAGGCGCGCACGCGCATGATCCCGTGCAGCGCGCCGCTCGGCTCGTTGCGGTGGCACTGGCCGAACTCGCCGTAGCGGATCGGCAGCTCGCGGTAGCTGCGCAGGCTCGACTTGAAGATGAGCACGTGGCCGGGGCAGTTCATCGGCTTCAGCGCGTACTCGCGCTTCTCCGATTCCGTCGTGAACATGTTGTCGCGGTAGTTCTGCCAGTGGCCGGTCTTCTCCCACAGGCTCTTGTCGAGGATCTGCGGGCCCTTCACCTCCTGGTAGCCGGTCGCGCGGTAGACCTCGCGCATGTACTGCTCGACGACCTGCCAGATGGCCCAGCCCTTGGGATGCCAGAAGACGACCCCGGGCGCGACCTCGTCGACATGGAACAGGTCGAGCTCGCGGCCGAGCTTCCTGTGGTCGCGCTTCTCGGCCTCCTCGAGCATGTGCAGGTACTGCTGGAGCTCCTCCTTGGTCGCCCAGGCGGTGCCGTAGATGCGCTGCAGCATCTCGTTGCGGTGATCGCCGCGCCAGTAGGCGCCGGCCACCTTCATCAGCTTGAAGTGGCGCAGCTTGCCTGTGCTCGGCACGTGCGGCCCGCGGCAGAGGTCCTCGAAGCTGCCCTGCCGGTAGAGTGAGACGTCTTCGCCCGCCGGGATGCTCGCGATGATCTCGGCCTTGTAGGCCTCGCCCATGGCGCGGAAGTGGGCCACCGCCTCGTCGCGCGGCAGGACCCGCCGCGTCACCGGCTCGTTCTTCTGCGCCAGCTCGGCCATCTTCGCCTCCATCGCGACCAGGTCCTCGGGCGTGAACGGCCGCTTGTAGGCGAAGTCGTAGTAGAAGCCGTTCTCGATGACCGGGCCGATCGTCACCTGCGCGTCGGGGTAGAGCTCCTTCACCGCATGGGCGAGCAGGTGCGCGGTCGAGTGGCGGATGAGGTCGAGTCCCTTCGGGTCCTTTTCGGTGACGATGGCGAGCCGGGTGTCGCGGTCGATCGTGAACCGGGTGTCGACAATGCGACCGTCGGCGCCGTCGCCGATCCGGCCAGCGAGTGCTGCCTTGGCCAGACCCGGGCCGATGGAGGCGGCGACGTCGCCGACCGTCACCGGGCCGGGGTAGTCGCGACGCGAGCCGTCGGGCAGCTGGATGGAAATCATCGGTCACTCCGGAAAGGCAAAAGCGCGGACGAGCCGCGCTTTGGACGAGAGGAAGAAGACAGGTGCAAAGACGCGCGGCGACCTACACCCTCGGCACGGAGGTCGTGGTAGTTCGCGATGTCATGACCGTCATGCCTTTCCTGGGTCGGGGGAGACGCGCATTGTAGGCGACGCTCCTCAGAAAGGCAGGACGGAGACCCCGGCCGTCCTCTCGACCAGCCAGGCCAGACCGATGGCGATCGCCAGCGCCGAGCCGACGCCGATCACCAGCCTCGGGTACTGCGGCCGCCGGCGCAGCGCGAACAGCGCCGCAGTGACCACCGCGACGATGAGCAGCTGGCCGGCTTCCAGGCCCAGATTGAACTGAAGCAGGGCCCAGGCGAAGGCGCCGCCCGGGAGGTCGAGCTCGCCCAGCACGCCGGCGAAGCCGAAGCCGTGGATCAGGCCGAAGAAGAAGGCGACGACGAAGCGCCGCACCGGGAAGATGGGGCGAAGGTTGTCGAGCGCGGCCAGGACGATGGTCACGGCGATCGCCGGCTCGATGAACGCGGACGAGAGCGAGACGATCTTCAGCGCCGCCAGCCCGAGCGTGATCGAGTGCGCCACGGTGAATGCCGTGACGATGCCGGCCACCGGCCAGATCGCCTGCGCCAGCCGCTCGACCGGTTGCCAGCCGGTCGCGGTGCGGCGCATCACCGCGGGCAGGAGCAGGCAGAGAAGGAAGAGGACGTGGTCGTACCCCGTCAGGATGTGGTGCACGCCTTCGCTGAGGAACTGCCAGGGCGAAGCGGTCCGTGCCTCCGGCCCCGCCGTGGCCGCGCCGGCACGGTTGCCATCGGCGGCACCCGACGCGACCACGTTCGGCGCCGGCTCGAGCACCATCAGCTCGGGCTCCTGCCCTGGGCGCTGGATCCGGGCGATGCCGCGGTGCGTCGGGTCGATGTCGGCGAACAGGCCGTAGCCGATGCGCGGCCGCTCGGGCAGGGTGCAGCTCGAGGCCAGCGACAGCACGGCGTAGGCGCCGTCGCTGCGCCGTTCGAGCGAGCGCCCCTGCGGGGCGAGCGGGCAGCCGGCGACGCGCAGCTGCGGCAGTGCATACGACTCGATGCGCGGCCAGGCGGCGCGAATCTCGCCCCACGTCAGCTTGCCGTCGGCGTCGGCGTCCAGGTCGAGGGCGACGTCGAGGTCGCGCAGGGCGATGTCCCAGCGAAGCTCGAGCTGGCCAGGGGCAGCGGAGAGCTGCAGGTAGGCGTCGCTCGATTTGTGCGCGAAGGCCGTGCCCGCCGTGGCCACCAGCGCAGCCCCGATCGCCGCGAATGCCGCGCGCGGCCGCCGTTCGCGCCGGAACGGGCCGGCCGGCGCACCCTCAGAGCAACGCATCGATGCGCCGATCATGCAGGCCGACGGCTGCCTTCAGGCGGCGCGCCTCCTCGATCGCCTCGGCCCGGCCGGTGGCGCGCGCCGCCTGCGCCAGGACGAGGAGGTCGAGCGGCTCGCGCTGCCGCGACACGTTGCCCCGTGCGAGCTCTAGCGCCAGTGCCGGCGCGCGCTCGACGACGAGCGCGAACATCGCCTGCTCTCGCCCGTGGAAGACGCGCGCCCCCGGCCGCTCGTTGGCGAGGGCGATGCGCTCGCGCATCTCGGCGGCGTTGCGCCCCGCCGCGGCGCCGGTGCCGGTGCCGGCGCCGGCCGACAGGGCATCGGCCATCGCTAGGCGGAGGACGACGGCGTCGCTCCGCGTCTGCCCTGCCAGGACGCGGACGGCCTCGGCGGGGCGCCGCTGCTCGAGCAGGAAGTCGGCGTAGGCGATGCTCGCGTAGCTGTCGGCGCCGAGCTTCAGGACGGCTCGAAAGGCCGCGTCGGCGGCGTCGACGCGGCCATCGCGCTGCTCGAGCTCGGCGAGCGAGGTCGTGAGCCATGCGCGCGTCGGGGCGGCCAGCGCCGCGTCGGCCAGCAAGGCAGCGAACGCGCGCCGCGCCGACGCGACCTCGCCGCGCAGGGCGGCGTTCTCGGCCCGGCAGCCGCGCGCATACACCGCCGCGCCCTTGCGCTCGAGCTCGCCGCAGGCCGCGTCCGACTCGCCGTATCGACCCTGCACGCGCAGCACGGTGGCAAGAGTGAGCCATGCCTGCGACTGGCTGTCGCCATCCGGGCGCGCGAGCAACAGGCGCAGGCTCGCGACGGAGGCATCGAACTCGTGCAGGTATTGCTGCAGCGTCGCCTTCATCAGCAGCAGGTCCGAAGGCATCGCCTGCGGATCGGGCCAGGCGCGCAGCGCCGCCATCGCCAGGCCGGCGAAGCGCGGGTCGCCGAGCTCCTGGGCCTGGCCCAGGTAGCGCGTCGCCAGGGCGAGGGCCAGCTTGGCATCGTCAGGCCGCGCCGCCTGCTGCCTGCGCAGCCGCTGCGTCTCGGTGCGGCCGCCCGACGTCAAGGGCAGGACCTCGATTACCTCGTCGTCGCTCGTCGGCACGATCGGTCCGGCCGCGGCCGACCCGGCCGCCAGGCCGAGCACGAGAAAAAGGCCGGCCGCCATCACGGCGCCGGCCAGGGGTTGCGAGCTTCGCATCGTCGCGATGGTAGCGACCGGTCCTCGCGAGGCGACCGGCTGACCCGCTTCAGTCGACCTGCTGCGGCTCGCTCGTCTCGTCGGTCGGGCCGACGACGGTGCTGGTGTCGACCGGCTCGAGCATGTCGGCGGCCGACGCGACCAACAGCTTGAGATAGCCGATGAAGCCGTCGACCGACTGGCTCGCGCTTGCCGGCACTTCCGACGTCGGCGCCGGGTCGTTGCGGAAGTCGTCGCCGCCGCAGGCCGCGAGGCCGACGGCTGCGACGAAGGCGGCGATGCATGTCCTGTTCATTCGCCTTCTCCTCAACGTGCACCCGGCAGCGGCGTGCCGAGGTAGGGGAACGCCGGCAGCAGCGGGCCGGCCGCCTTCACCTTCGCGCCGGCCTGGTCGACGCCGTCGTGAAGGTTGAACACGGCGTTGCCGAGCGGGACGTTCGACGGGTTGCAGGCCGTGCCGAACTTATAGGTGTCGGCTGCGCCGTTGGCCTGGCACAGGCCGCCCATGGCCGCGACGAGCGAGATGTCGACCACGTCGTCGGTCGGACGGCGCCCGTTCGGGTAGCCGGCCAGGTCCCCGCCCGGTCCGGCGAGGAGGCCGCCGAGCAGGCCGAGGCGGTTCTGCGACGCCTCCGGAACGGCCGGGATCGCCGTGTTCAGGCGCAGGATCTCGGCCGCGACGCCGGTCGCCGGCGAGGCGCTAAAGGCCTTCGGCTGGGTCACGCCGGCGATACCGGTGAGGAAGGTCGTCACCAGGTCGTTGCGCGGGAAGTTCTTCGGTGCGATGTTCGGCGTGGCGAGCGCGATCTCGATCAGCGCCGGCAGGGTCGGGTTCGTCACGTACTTGCCGAAGCCGGTGGGCAGGCCGTCCTGGAACGGCTTCGAGTTGTTGAACCGGTCCTTGTCGGGCAGGCCGATGATCACCTCGTTGATGAGCGGGTGGCCGAGGCGTGAGACCTGGGTCCAGGCGCCGCCGGCGATGCGGGCGGTGTCGTGGCCGCTCTTCGGCGAGTTGCTGAGGAGCGTGCCCTGGCGCAGGCTGGCGGTGGTCCAGCCGCCGATGACCGGGTCGTTCGCACCGGCGGCGACGAGGCACGAGGTCGGCACCTCGACGGCCAGGGCGGTCACGTTCTTGTCGGCCAGGTCGTCGGCACCGGCGTCGCGCTTCGTGTTGTCGAGAACGAAGGCGGCTTCGGCGGGCGTGAAGTCGTTGTTGACGCCAGGGAGGCTGGGGATGTTGATCAGGTCGAAGATGACGCCGAGGTTGACCGCGAACGGGTCCTTGCGCTGGCCGACGAAGACCTTGCCCGGCGTCGAGCAGCCCGGGATGTTGACGGAATAGATGTGCTGCGCCGCGTAGCCGGCGTAGTCCGGGATCGTCTTCATGCCGATGTTGTCGGCCGGCTTGGCGAAGGTGGCGCTGCCGCCGCTGGCGTTCGTCACCGAGCCGCGCGTGCCGGTGCGCCGGTCGCCGCGGACGACATCGACGGTAAAGGTTTCGTTGACGTTCAGGTTCGCCGCGTTGGGCGCGCTCACCTGTCCGGCCTGGGTCAGCGGGATGGCGATGTTCTGGCCGCTGATCGGCAGCGTGATGCCCTTGAGCGTGTTGTTGAACCGGAACTGGAAGGTAAGGTCTTCCTTGCCGTCGCCGTTGTTGTCGACGTGGATCTCGTACAGGGCGTTGGAATCGAGCTTGAAGTAGTTCGGGCCGCCGTAGGCATCCTGCAGCGGCAGGTAGTTGGCGACGAGGGTGACGAAGCCGGTGCGTCCCGCCTCGTAGCTGTTGAACATGTAGAAGTCGGTTCCGTCGACCTTCGGCGTGCCCGTGATGGCAGGCGCCTCGCGGTGGCTGGAGGCATGGGCGGCGCCGGCGCTCAAGGCTCCGGCGGCAGCGATCGCGGCGAGCGCGGTGATGGCAGCGACGGCCGAGGCCGTCTTGCGCGGGTGGGGAAGAACTGCTTTTCTCATATCGAGGCTCCTCGGTGGTGACAACGGATAGGCCGGTTACGCAGGCAGGGTGAAAGCGGATGCACCATCACGGCAGAATTTCTCGAAGTTCCGTAAGTCCGCCGCCGCGGCCTCGACTGACCGCCATGAACCACCCTCGCATCCCCTTCCGGTACGTGTCGGTCGGCATTTTGGGTGCCTGCCTCGGCGGCGCCGGCCATGCCTCCGCCAGCGGAGCCTGCGTCGCCTCCAGTACGCAGACCGTCGTGCCGGTCGTCGAGCTGTACACGTCGGAAGGCTGCAACTCCTGCCCGCCGGCCGATCGCTGGCTGTCGGCGCTGAGGACCGCGCCGGAGGTGGTCGCCCTCGCCTTCCACGTCGACTACTGGGATCGCCTCGGCTGGAAAGACCGCTTCGCCAGCGCGGCCTTCAGCGAGCGGCAGGCGCGACAGCAGGCCAGCACCGGGGCCCGCTTCAGCTACACGCCGCAGGTGGTCGTCGACGGGAAGGACCGCAAGGACTGGCCGTCCCTACGGCTGCCGACGGCGTCACCCCAGACGGCGACGGTTCGGGTGACGCTCGCCCGCGAGGGCGAGCGGTTTGTCGCCAACGTGGTACCGGACGCGGGCGCGCCCAAGCGCCTGGGAGCGTATTGGGCCGTGACGGAGGACGGCCACGTCACGGCCGTGAAGGCGGGCGAGAACGACGGCGCGACGCTGCGCCACGACTACGTGGTGCGCGATCACGAGACGGTGCCGGCGTGGGCCGCGCGGACGGGAGCGGCGGAAACCTTGCGTTTCGCGCCCACGAGCCGTGCCGACCCGGGCCACCCGCGCAGCGTCAACCTGGTCATCGTCGACGCGGCCACCGGGCGACCGGTGCAGGCGCTGAAGCTCGCCTGCTGAAGCGCCGCGCGACCTCCGTCGCGCTAGTCGACGGCGCGCAACGCCTTGCGCAACTCGACGCCGATCTCCGGCCGGGCCGCGAACGGGTCGGTCGGGTTGCGGCTCTGCAGGATGTCCTCGAGCCGCGTCTGCACGCTCGACAGGGCATGAGGATGGCTGTAGATGTAGAAGCGGTCCGCGTCGACGGCCTCGAACACGAAGCGGGCGATGTCGGCGGCGGTGAGCTTGCCGCGGCCGACGGCGCGCTCGTTCATCGCCTTGCCGATCAGCTGGCTCCGGGTCGGCTTCTCGGGCGCCTTCAGCTCGTCGGGCCGGTTGCGCTCGCTGGCGGTGATGCCAGTGGGCACGAAGAACGGGCACAGGACGGAGGCGCCGATCTGGTCGGTGACGAGGCGCAGGTCCTGGTAGAGCGTCTCGCTCAGGGCGACCACGGCGTGCTTGCTGACGTTGTAGATGCCCATGTTCGGCGCATTGATGAGCCCCGCCATGGATGCAGTGTTGACGATGTGGCCTTCGTAGCCGGGGTCTTTCGCCGCGGCCTCGAGCATCATCGGCGTGAACACGCGGATGCCGTGCACCACGCCCATCAGGTTGACGCCGAGCACCCAGTCCCAGTCGGCGAGCGTGTTTTCCCAGATCAGGCCACCCGCGCCGACGCCGGCGTTGTTGAAGACGACGTGCGGCGCCCCGAAGCGCGCGGCGACGGCCCGCCCCAGCGTCTCGACCTCGTCGGCGCTGGCGACGTCGAGACGGAACGGCAGCACGGCGGCGCCGAGCGCGGAGATCTCGGCGGTGGCCCGGTCGAGCGCGTCCTGTTGCACGTCGGCGAGGACGACGTTCATACGCCGCGCGGCGGCGATGCGCGCTGCTTCCAGGCCGAAGCCGGAACCCGCGCCGGTGATGACCGCGGTGCGGCCGTCGAAGCTTTTCATGCGCCTTCCTTCCTGATCGCCTTGACGTGGAACCCGATCCGCGGGAAGTGGACGTGGACGAAACCGGCCCGCGGATCGCGCCGTTCGATGACCGATTCTTCCGCGTCGAGGCCGACCAGGGTTCCCGCGACCTCGTCGTGGGCGTAGTCCGCCGGCACGACGGTGACTTCCTCGCCGGCGGCCAGGCCCTCGCCGGCCGCGACCGCAGCCGGTGCGTGGCGGCGCGCCGCGGCGGCGACGGCGATGGCCGCCTCGGCGGGCATCGTTTCAGGCTCGCCGTGGCCGAACGCGGCAACGCGCTCGAACCAGGCACGTACGCGCGGGTACGGGTCGAGGCGGGCGGCGATCGGCGGCGCGAGGCGCATGAACCAGATCGACTGCGCTGCCGCCACATCGGCGATGCAGGCGGCGGCGCCGAGCAGGAAGCGCCGCTCGTCGCCGAGCATCGCCTCCAGGCGCGCCAGGTAGTCCGCGAGCGCCGCTTGGGCATCGGCGACGGGCGCGCGTCGCTGCGACGGGTTCATGGCGGCGCGGTCGGCGGCGAATGCCTTCAGGGTGTCCCGGCTCGCGCCGGCGAACACGTGCGCGACGCCGGCCGGCTGCAGGGTGAACGGCACCGCGGTCCAGAACAGCGCCGTGTCCGCCCATTGCGCGACCACCTGGTCGAGACCGCGCGTCGCCGCCGGGTACAGCGGCGGCTCCGGCGCCCGCCGGTCGATGACCTTGCACATCAGCGCGGAATCGCAGTAGATGTCGGCATCGATCTGCATGAACGGCGTCCGCCGGTAGCCGCCGGTGAGCGCGACCACGTCGGGCTTGGGCAGGATCGCCGGCACTGTTACCGAGCGCCAGCGCATCTTTTTCATGCCGAGCACGAGCCGCACCTTTTCCGAGAACGGCGAGCCGGCGTAGTGGTGCAGGATCAGGTCGCTCATGCGGCAAGGGCTCGCGGGACGCGCGGCGCGAAGACGATGCGGAGCGTGTCGCCGGCGTCGCGGACCTCGGCGCCGTCGAGCGCACCCTTGCCGGCGAGCAGGCGATGCAGGCGCGGCAGGTGGTAATGCGGCACCGCCGGGTAAAGGTGGTGCTCGAGGTGGTAGTTGACGTGGTGCGGGAACAGGAGGGCGCGGGCCAGCACGTTGCCGAGGCTGCCGCGGGTCCGGTTCGTCCGCGCCGCCGTCAGCGGCGACGACAGGTCGACCACGGCGCCGTGTTCGAAGATGGCGCGCAGGCGCAGGATCGGCTGCAGCACCGTCAGCATGGGCAGCAGCCAGAGCACGGCGTACTGCGCCAGCGCGGTCGTGCCGCCCAGCAGCAGGCACCCGACCGGCAGCGCGAGCTGGAAGACGACGACGAGCCAGCG
>NZ_JANODC010000240.1:0-9998 GCF_031412495.1 Rhizobacter sp.
CGGCCAGTTGCTGCGCGAATCGATCGATGGCACCCGGCGGCTCCTCGCCCAACGCGAAGCGGAACGACGCGGCGTGCGCGCCGCTGCCCCGCCGCCCGGTGCGCGCGACCACAACCCGTTGCTCTTCGCCGCCGACACCCAAGTCGCCCTCGAGCGGATGCTGCTGCCGCCGGTGCGCGGCTTCATGCCTTCGGCGGCAGCCATGCGCAGTGCCATGCAGGAACTGGCCGAACATGGGGCGGCGAGCGCCTCCGGCAGCCGCGCCGGCCTCGCGGCGGTGCTGGCCCAGTTCGAGCCCCGGCAACTCGAGGCGGCTCTCGGCGGCCAAGGGTTGCTCGCGCTCAACCGCAAGGGCAAGGTCTGGGAGCAGTACCAGGACCGCTACGAGGCGCTGCGCAAGCAAGCGCAGGAGCGTTATCGCGCTCAGCTCGCGGGTGCGCTGGGCGATGCGGGAGTGCCGCCGACGCGGCCGTGAAGACCGGCTGAGGCGTCAGGCGGATCCGACGCGGTCGACCCAGTACCCGTGCAGTCGGCGTCTTTGCAGCGGCGGGCCATCCAGCCTTTGCGCTTGCAGGCCGCCGCCGTCATGACCGAACAGCGGGCCGGCGATGCCCACGTTCATCACCGTCCCGGCCGGCAGCTGCCATTCGTCCTGGTGGGTGAAGGCGCCGGGCAGGGCATATCGAGCCGCGTACTGCGATCGTGACAGAACCACATCGCCGATGGCGAACCAGTTTCCCCACGTCCCCGCTCCCCATGCCGGTCCGGGCGCCGAGGCGGCTGCCGTCCCGCCGCGCTGATGAACGCGCAGGGCGGCCAATGGCGCCAGGAGCTGCACCGTGTGGTGTTCGCCCAGCCAGGCCGTCTCGGTGCCGGGCGTCGCGGCGCGCCGCGGCAGCAAGCGCACCGGAAGCGGTTCGGGAAGGCCGGGCAGCGTCATCATCGGCAGCTCCTTTTCAAGCAGCGTGCGAGCGACCTACCAGGCGCCCTGCAGCAGATCGACAAATGATTCCGGCTGGGGCAGGCCCGTCGCCACCGTCAGCCTCGTGGCGCTGTCGCTCGCGTTCGCCGGCCACCAAAGCGTGCGCCCGCCGTAGCGCAGCAAGGCCTCGTGGTGCAGCAGGTCGTGCAGTGCGTCGGCCAGCGACTGTCCCGGGCCGAAGCGGTAGCCGGTGCGATTGGTCCAGTGCGTCTCGTCCGGCGGCTCTGCGCTGGCCGGCCGCGCGAGCAGGCGCGGCACCTCGTGCAGCTGCTGCTCGAAGCGCTCGAGAGACGAGCCATCCTGCAAGGTATCGAGCATCGCCGTGCAAACACCGCCGAACCAGCGCTCCAGCTCGTCGAGATCGCCGCCGCCACCCGGCGCCCTCTCCCGCGGCAGGGCGACGACGAGCGGAAAGTAGCGGCCGACCTTGTCGACGCTCGGCATCATGACGCCGAACCACCAGCGCGCATCGACGATGCCGGGCGCCCAGGCAAAGCGCCAGAGCGGGCTGGTGAGGTAGGTGTCGAGCCAGATGTCGCCGAGCTGGGCTCGGCTCTTCTCGACCCCGTGCGATAGCCAGCCGTCGCAGGCGGCGACGAACTCGGGCGAGAGCCGCCGGCTGGCGAAATCGCCCAGGCAGGCGAGCTTGCCGAACCAGCCGACCACCGGTTCCCCGGCTTCGGCCGCAGCGGCATGCGGCGGGTTCACAGGGAGGCCGGGCAGTTGAACTCGCGCAGCTCGCGCAACTGGAACGGATTGACGACGCTGCTGGCGGTGACCTCGAAGGTGGCCTTGCGGCCATCGACGTCGAAGACGACGCGAAAGCGCTCCGGCGCGCCGGCCGGCACCATGTTCAGGCGGTCGAAGAGCCGGAACAGCGCCCAGGGCCCCTCGGTCACCAGCCCGGAGCTGGCGCCGGCGAGTGCCGGCTGCAGCTGCACGCGGACCTGCGTGCTGCCGCGCGGCCCGGGCCACTGCACCGCGGTCGGAATCTGCGGGCCGTGCGAATACTTGACGAGCTGCCCGTCGACGTCGAGCGTGAACTGGGAAATGCTGGCGTCCATCTCGACCGGCTTGAAGTCGAGGCGCAGGCCGGGCGACTTGCCGCCGGAGCGGAAGAAGGTGTCGCGGATCGCCGCCGCGCGCTGGAACTGGCCGAGCGTGCCGCTGTCGGTGCCCATCTTGCCCTCGCCCGTGGTGCGGAAGGTCCACGGCCGCGCCGACGTGTCGACGAAGTTGACCAGGCTCTTCTGGAAGAACTCGTCGAACAGGCCCCCCGGCGAGAAAAGGCGTGCGAAGTCGTCCTGGGTGACGTCGCTCTTGCTGCCGCGCGTGAACGGATAGCGTCCGGCGACTGCCTGGCGGCAGAACTCGCCGATGCCGGAGTTGACGGAGCTGCCGATGCTCGCGCGCGTGGCCCGCAGCACCGTGCTGCCGCCGGCGACGGCCACCGTGGCCATGAGCGAGCGCACCGGCTCGGGCAGCCGCGCGGCCTCGGCCTTGATCTTGTTGTGCACGTCGGAGGGCGGCGGCGCGCTGCCGCTCTTGACGGCGGTGTCGGCGGCCGTCATGAAGGCGTAGAACTCGTTCATGAGCCCGACCGTCGCGTCGATCGGCGCCGGCCCCTTGCCGTCGGGGCCGCCGCCCTGGACGAAGCGGCGCAGGCCTTCGAAGCGGTCGTCGACCAGGCTTTCGATGCGCTGGCCGCGCGGCACCGCTCCCGGACCGCTCTTGTTGCCGAGCAGCTTGGCGAGCTGCTCGCGCGATTGCTGGATGGTGCTGGTGGCCTTGTCCTCGACCCGCTGCACCGCGTCCTTGGAGGTCTCCGCCGTCAGCGTCGTCTCCCTGACGACAGCCCGCAGCAGCGGCACCAGCGGGTTGTCGGGCGCGGACAGGATGCGCGCCATCTGCGTCGCCTGCGCCACGTCGCCCATCGGCTGCAGGCGGATGTCGGCAATGAAGGCTTCCCAGCTGCGCGCGTAGTCGCCGAGGTAGACACGGCGGACCTCGTCGGTGAGGCGGCTCAGGGCCAGCGGGTCGCGCAGCGAGCTGGCCCGCGCCGCATCGGCGACGCCGAGGACCCAGCCCTCTTCGTCGCTGAGTTGCTTGGTGCTGCGCTCCACCTGGCGCTGGAAGCCCTTGTGGTAGCCGTCGTAGGTGTAGAGCGCAGGGACGCCGCGCGTCAGCGGCGCGCCGTTGCCGCGGCGGAACACGAGCGCCGCGCTCGGCCCCGCCGCCTTGGCGATGGTGAACTCGGGCAGCTCCGCCGGCACGCCCTCGCGCTTGATGCGGCTGTAGACGCGCTGCGGGAACGACACCGCGGCCAGGCGGGCGCGGGTGTTGCGCAGCAGCTCCTTGTCCTCGGGCAAGGGCGAGACCGACGGGCCTTGCTGCAGCAGCGCATCGAGGTGCGACTCGAGCGCGGCGCGTTGCTCGGAGGTCACGTCACGCGGCAGGTTGGCTTCCCAGTCGGCGAGCAGGTACAGCTTGAGCGACTCGGCGTCGAAGCGATCCGGCTGATGCAGCATCACGTAGGTCTTCAGGGCCTCGTATTGCAGCTCGGGGTTGTCGTTGCTCGACTTCATCTGCTCTTCGACACGCAGCGCCAGGCGCGGCTGCAGGGCATCGACGAGCATCCGCTGGTAGGCGCGCTGCGCGGCGGAATCGAGCTTATTGCCCTGGTAGAGGCCGAAGCCCAGCGACCACGGCACGCTCTCGCTCTCGCCGACGGCCAGCGCGCGCGTGGCGGCGAGTGCAGGCAGCAGCACGACGACGTCGGAGGAGACGCGGTTCGGCGTCGCCTGGACCAGCTTTCGCACCGCGTCGACGCGCTGGCCGACATCGGCGACGTAGGCGCGGTTGCCCAGGTAGCTGGTTGCGAATGCGGCCAGGGCACCGATGCTGGCGAGGGCCACGAGCGAGTAGCCGCCCCACGAGAACAGGGCACGTCGGCGCTCCCACTTGAGGTTGGTGCCGGCCAGCTCGGCCTCGCCGAAGATCACCTCGCGCAGCAGGCGCGACAGGAAGAAGCTCTTGCCTGTCGACTGGTTGGCCGGCAGCAGGCGGCGGTCGAGGCGATAGGTGCGGGCGACGCTGCCGATCATGCGGTCGATCGGCGTGCCTTCCTGCGTGCCGCTGATGAAGTACACGCCGCGCAGCAGCGGGTGTTCCTCGAATTGCGAGCCGGAAAAGACGGAGTCCACGAATTCGCGCAGGACCTGGCGCAGCCCGGCGAACTGCTGCGGGAAGGCGTAGATCCGGGCCCGTCGCTGCGGGTCGCGCTCGCTCTGCAGGCGGTCGACCAGGCCGTCGGTGAGGCGGGCCTCGAGCGCATCGAACTCCTCGGCGAAACGCGAGGTGTCGCTCACCTGTCGGGCGTCGTACGGGAAGGTGAAGCCCCACGGGTCCTGGCGGGCAGCCTTCGGCAGGTCGCCGAGGTAGTCCATGAAGCCGGCCAGGAGGTCGGTCTTGGTGACGAGGAGGTAGATGGGGAAGCGGATGCCGAGCTGCTGGTGCAGCTCCTGCACGCGCGCGCGCACCGCCGCCGCCTGCTGCCCGCGCTCGGACGGCGACCGGGTCAGCAGGTCGGGCACGGAAACGGTGACGACCACGCCGTTGACGGGCTGGCGCGGCCGGCTCTTCTTGAGCAGGGCGAGGAACGCGTTCCAGGCTTTCTGGTCGGTGGCCTGGTGGCTGTCCTGAGTCGTGTAGCGGCCGGCGGTGTCGATCAGCACGGCCTCGGTCGTGAACCACCAGTCGCAGTCGCGTGTGCCGCCGACGCCGCGCACCGCCGTCTCCCCCATCTTGGCGGCGAGGGGGAACTCGAGACCGGAATTGAGCAGCGCGGTGGTCTTGCCCGAGCCTGGCGCGCCGATGATGAGGTACCACGGCAGCTCGTACAGGTGGCGCGCGCCGAGCCGCGCCGACAGGCTGGCGAGCGCCCCGCCGCGCTTCGGGCCGAAGCGCGCGTTCTTGAGCGTCTTCAGGGCCGCCTCGAAGCGGTCGTGGATCGTCTTCAGCTCGGCCGCGGACGGATCTTCGGGGCGCAGCGCCGCTGCCGCGGCCGGCCCCTGCATCAGCTGGTTGATGACGGTGCTGTTCCGGCGCCGCGCGGCCCACGCACGCCACGCCTTCTGCAGCAGATAGAGCGCGGTGATGGCGAGGATGAGCACGGCGCGCGCGAACACGCTGTCGAGCGGCCGCGCGTCGCCGACGCTGACCAGCGGCCCGACGATCCAGATGACGATGGCCAGCGCGACGAGGCCGATCAGCGCGACCGTCCAGCCGTTGAAGAAGAAGCCGAGGACCTTCTTCATGGCTTCTTCCCCACCGCCACGTCGGTCTTGCCGCTCAGCAGCGTGATCTCGACGCGCCGGTTCAGGCCGCGGTTGGCGGGCGTGTCGTTGGCGACGAGCGGCTCGCCGGCGGCGCGCCCCTCGGCCGTGACCCGCGCCGCCGGGATGCCCTGCGAGACGAGGATGTCGCGCACGGTCTTGGCGCGCTCGTCGGACAGATGCCAGTTCGACGGGAAACGCAGCGTGTGGATCGGCGTGTTGTCGGTGTGGCCGGCAACGACGACCGCCCCCGGCACCTGCGCCAGGGCCGCCGCGACGCGGCGCAGCAGTGCTTCGCGCCCGGCCGACAGGCTGGCGCTGCCGGCGTCGAACAGGCTGTCGCCGCGCAGGGTGATGAGGCTGCGGTCGACATCGTCGCGAACGCCCACGAAGCCGGCCCGGATGTCCTCGGCGAGGTACTGGGCCAGTCGCGGCTTGGCCGCGGGGAGCGGCGTCGGCGGCGTTGGCGGCGCCAGGCGCAGGCCCTGGATCTCGCCGTAGGCCGGATCGGACAGGCCGCTGAGCGAGAACGAGAGCGCGAAGTACACGCCGAGGACGACGATCGCGGCGACCGCGCCCGTGGCCCAGAGCGCGAGCCACGACAGGAGCGGCCGCCGCTTGACGACCTGGCCCTGCCAGTGCTGAGCCAGGGGCACGGCCACGTCGCCGCGCTCCTTCTTCAGGATCTGCGCCAGCCTGTCGCGGACCGCCTCGAGCTGAGCCCGGCCGTTCTCGATGACGCGGTAACGGCCCTCGAAGCCGAGGCAGACCACCGCGTAGATCAGCTCCAGCAGGTCGCGGTTGGCGGCCGGGTTCTCGGCCAGCTTGGCCATGAGCTGGAAGACCTTCTCTCCGCCCCAGGTCTCGTTGTGGAACATCGCCAGCAGGCTGTAGCGGCCCCACACGCCGCTGCCGCCCCAGGGCGTGCCCGCGGCGGCCTCGTCGAGCACCGTGCAGAGGATGTAGCGCGAGGCCATCACCCGCTCGGGTGCGATGCCCTGCTGGCGCGCCCGCGCCTCGAAGTCGCGGATGCTTTGCGCCAGCGAGTCCTTGAGCTGGGCCGGGTCGGCCAAGCGCGTCGTGCTGCGGATCTGCGGCAGCACCGACAGGAGGCGGTTGGCCAGGGCGACGAGCGGGTTGAGGCCGCTGTCGATGGCGGCGACTTCGGCCACCACGTCGGCCGCCGGCGCACTCTCGGGGCCGTGCGTCGGGGCCATCGCCGGGGCCGCGCGCGCGCCCGGCTTGGGCATGATGAAGGTGCGTTGGTTGTCGAGGGCGGCGAAGGGGTCGTCGCTCGAACCGGGCGGCACGGTGTTCATGGGTCGCTCGGCTCTGCTGGCTCGCTACTGGCGGATCGCCCAGAGCTCCAGCTGCAGGGCCGGGAAGTCGCCGGCGATGTGCAGGGCGAGATTGCCGCTCTGCTCGAACTGGCGCCAGAGGTCGCCGCCGCGCTCGAGCTCGAAGTAGAAGAAGCCGGCATGGAAGGGCAGCTGGCGCGGTGCCACCGGCAGCGGCTGCAGCACGATGCCCGCCAGCTGCAGGTTGACGAGGTCGCGGATGCGGTCGACCGGCCCGACCTTGGTCTGCGCCACGAAGATCTGGCGAAGCTGCTCGTGCGGCATCTGCGCGCTCACCGCCAGCACGAAGACGGCAGTGCGCGCCAGCTCCAGGTCCTTCACGATCGCCGTGCGCACGCCATGCTTGCGGTCGACGAGATCGATCTGCACCGCGTTCTGCTCCAGCACCACCGAGAGCATCTTTCTCAGTTCGTCGAACACCGGCGTAAAGCAGGCGCGCAGGTCGTCGTGCCGATAGAGCGGGAACTCGGGCGGGCGGCGTGCCGCGCTTGCGAAGGTGGAAAGTTCTCCGGCCAGCTGCAGGCAGTCGCCGAACAGCGTCATCGGGTGCACGCTCGGCGCGCTGGCGTGCTGGCGGAACAGCGGCTCGGCCCGGTTCAGCACCTGCAGCATCATGAAGTCGGCCAGTTCGGAGATGCCGTGGCTCAGCTGGCCCATGCGGCCGGCGAGGGCCTGCGATCGCTGTGCGATCAGGCCCTGCAGCAGGCGGGTTCCGGCGACCAGCGGCTCGGTCGCGTCGAGGGTCGTCTGCGGCGGGATGTGCGTGCGGTCGAGCACCACCTGGCGGTCGCTGCGCCGGTCGACGACCTGCGCCACCGCGAGCAGCGCGAAGGCGTCGGTGACGTCGCGCTGGCGCAGGAGCCGCATCTTCAGCCGCCCGGTCTGGATGCTCGCCGGCTCGTCGGAGGCGCTGGTGTGGTCGCGCACGCTCTCCTCGACGGCCACGAGACGGGCCAGCTCGTCGCTGCCGGCGCCTTCGAAGTCGACTTCCGTGACGCCCTCGCGGCCGAGCGGCAAGGCCAGGTAGACGAGCTCGCCGGCACTTTCGGCAGAAACCTCGAGCGGCTCGGGCGGCATGTCGAGCTGCGGAAACGCGAACGGCGTGCCATCCGGGAACACGCCACTGGCGCGGGCGATGGCGACACGGCCGGTCGCGAGCAGGGCGTCGTCGAGTTGAAGCTCGGCAAAGCCCCAGGCATGCGGCGACGAGCAACGCGCCCGCTCATCGACAAGGCGGGCGACGTAGCGCGACTCCTGCTGGAAGTGATGCGGCTGCAGGAACATGCCCTGCGACCACACCACCGGGCTGCGCCAGCTCACGGCGCCGTGCGCTTCGCTTCGACGGCGATGGCGTCGGCGCGTATCGCGATGATGTTCTTGTTGTTGGGCTTCAGCTCGACGATGCTCTTCCAGCGGGCCCGCTCGATGTCGCGAAAGGCGCCGATGACGCCGATGTACTTGATGTCGGGCGCGGTCGTCTTGTCCCAGTTCCTGGTGTCGCCGGGGCGAAGGACGAACTCCTCGCGCGAGCCCATCTCGGCGGCCAGGGTGGCCTGGTCACGCTCGTAGAGCGACACGAAATCGGCACTCTCGAAGGTGGCGCTGGAGCGCAGCTCGTAGATGCGCACGACCAGCGGCGAGGCGCGCCTGCGCACGTCGGGGTTAAGGTCGGCGCCCGCCTGCAGCGTCGCCGCGACCTCGGTCGGTTTGGGCGGCGGCGGCGGGCTGGCGCAGGCGCCCAGGACGAGAAGCACGGCGGCGACGACGCCGAGGCGCAAGGGGCGGGAGGCTTGCATCATGGCTGGCGGCAGAATACCCAGCCGCCGCGCCGGTGCCTCGTGACTTAGGTAACACCTCGCGCCAGCCAGTCGCTGGCGAAGCCCGCGAGGTCCGCGTGCAGCGAGTCCGCCAGGGCGAGCTCGGGGCCGGTGTTCGGACTGCCGTTCGAGCCGCGCAGGACGAGAGCGCGGTGAACGCTGGCCGGCACGCCCCGGAAGTACGGCAGGAAATCGTCGACGAAGGCCACCGGCGCGAGTGCGGCGATCGCGGCGGCCTTGGGGCTGTGCTCGCCGGCGACGTTCCCGGTGGCGACGACGCGCTCGATCGGGAAGCCGTGCTCACGCAGGTTCCGCAAGCGGGCCGCCTCGAACTCGGCGTCGAGCGCCGACACGCAGACCAGCTGGTAGCCGGCCGCGTGCAGCCGCTCGCAGGCCTCGACGGCGCCGGCCAGCGCCGGCACGGCCGACCAGAAGGCCTCGTCGAAGTGGCTGCGGAAGTGGGCCCGTCCGGCCTCGTCCAGGCGGTCGCAGTCCCAGCGGTCCATGGCCCAGTAGGCATGCGGGTCGCGTTCGACCAGCACCCGCCCGAAGGCACGCTGCCACGCGGTGGAATAGCCGAGGTTGAGGTCGAGCAGGACGCCGTCGGCGTCCAGAGCGATGGTCTCGCGGGACATGGAGCAGACTTTAGCGGCGCCCTTGAAACGACGCCGGCGGCACCTATAATGCTTGCTAGCACTCGAATACGTTGAGTGCTAACAGTTTGCGACCCCGGCCGGTTTCCCCTCCGCCTGGGCCCCCAGCAAGCCGGCTCATATCACTTCTAGGAGATGCCATGAAACTTCGTCCGTTAGCCGATCGCGTGATCGTCAAGCGCGTGGAGCAGGAAACCAAGACCGCCTCGGGGATCGTCATCCCGGACAACGCCGCCGAAAAGCCGGACCAGGGCGAAGTCCTGTCGGTCGGCCCGGGCAAGCGCAGCGAGCGTGGCGACATCGTTTCGATGAACGTCAAGGCCGGCGACCGGGTGCTGTTCGGCAAGTACAGCGGCCAGACCGTCAAGGTCGACGGCGACGAGCTCCTGGTGATGCGCGAGGAAGACCTCTTCGCCGTGGTCGAGAAGTAAGAGGCAACGGAGAACTCAAATGGCAGCAAAAGACGTTTCATTCGGCGGCGACGCCCGCGCGCGCATGGTCGAGGGTGTGAACATCCTGGCCAACGCGGTCAAGGTCACCCTCGGCCCCAAGGGCCGCAACGTGGTGCTCGAGCGCTCGTACGGCGCCCCGACGGTGACCAAGGACGGCGTTTCCGTCGCCAAGGAAATCGAGCTCAAGGACAAGCTCCAGAACATGGGCGCCCAGATGGTCAAGGAAGTCGCTTCCAAGACCTCGGACATCGCCGGTGACGGCACGACCACGGCCACCGTGCTCGCCCAGGCCATCGTCCGCGAAGGCATGAAGTACGTGGCCGCGGGCATGAACCCGATGGACCTGAAGCGCGGCATCGACAAGGCGGTCATCTCGCTGACCGAAGAGCTGAAGAAGTTCAG
>NZ_JANODC010000241.1:0-3080 GCF_031412495.1 Rhizobacter sp.
CGCAGCGTCCGCGTCGTGCCCGTCGACACCGCGGCGGCACCGGCCCGCGGCGCGGCGACGCTCGGCTTCATCGGCGCCGGCAACTACGCCGGCGCCGTCCTCGTCCCCGCCTTCAAGCAGACCGGGGCGCATCTGCATAGCGTCGCCTCGGCCGGGGGCGTGAGCAGCATGCACGTGGCGCGCAAGTTCGGCGTCGAGAACGCCAGCACCGACAGCGACGCGCTGGTCGCCGCGCCCGACATCGACAGCATCGTCGTCTCGACCCGGCACGACAGCCATGCGCGCTACGTCCTCGCCGCGCGCGCCGCGGGCAAGCACGTGTTCGTCGAGAAGCCGCTCTGCCTGACCCTCGACGAGCTGGGCCGGATCGAGGCCGCGTATGGCGACGCCTCGACGCTGCTGATGGTCGGCTTCAACCGCCGCTTCGCACCGCAGGTGCTGAAGATGAAGTCGCTGCTCGCCGGCGTGCCGGGGCCGAAGGCGTTCGTCATGACGGTGAACGCCGGCGCCATCCCCGCCGCGCACTGGACCCAGGACCCTGCTGCCGGCGGCGGCCGCTTCGTCGGCGAGGGCTGCCACTTCATCGACCTGCTGCGCCACCTCGCGGGCGCGCCGATCGCCGCGCATCGTGCCTACGCGATGGCCGGCCAGACGGCCGACAGCGCGTCGATCGGCCTTGATTTCGAAGACGGCTCGATCGGCACCGTCCACTACCTCGCCAACGGCAGCAAGGCCTTCGCCAAGGAGCGGCTGGAGGTGTTCGCTGCCGGCCGCGTCCTCCAGCTCGACAACTTCCGGCGCCTGAACGGCTTCGGCTGGCCGGGCTTCGCCGGCATGCGCCTGTGGCGGCAGGACAAGGGCCAGCAGGCCTGCGCGCAAGCCTTCGTCGACGCCGTGCGCAGCGGTGGCCCGGCGCCGATACGGCGCGAGGAGCTGTTCGAAGTCGCCCGCGTGACGATCGAGATCGCGGAGTCGCTGCGATGATCCGCCCGGCCTCGATCACGGCGCGCATCGACCTCATCGCCGGCGCCCGCCCCAACTTCATGAAGGTGGCGCCGATCCTCCGCGCCCTGGAAGCCGCTCGCGCCGAGGGGGGCAGCCTCGGCTACCGCCTGGTCCACACCGGCCAGCACTACGACCCGCGCATGTCGGGCGACTTCTTCCGCCAGCTCGGCATTCCCGAGCCCGACGTCAACCTCGAGGTCGGCTCCGGCAGCCAGGCCGAGCAGACCGGCGCGATCATGCTCGGCTACGAGAAGCTCCTGAACGAATCGCGCAGCGACCTCTGTCTCGTCGTCGGCGACGTCACCTCGACGATGGCGTGCGCGGTCACGGCGCAGAAGCTGCACGTGCCGGTGGCCCACGTCGAGGCCGGCATCCGCTCCGGCGACTGGACGATGCCGGAGGAGATCAACCGCCTCGTCACCGACGCGGTCGCGAACTGGTTCTTCACCACCAGCGAGGTCGCCAACGAGAACCTGCGCCGAAGCGGCGTCGCGGAAGACCGGATCTTCTTCGTCGGCAACACCATGATCGACACCCTGCTGGCGCACATGGAGCGGCTCGTCGCGCCGCCCTTCTGGGACGAGCATCGGCTGCAGCGCGGCGGCTACCTGGTGATGACGCTGCACCGGCCGGCCAACGTCGATGACCCAGCTTCGTTCGCCACCGTGCTGCGCGCCGCCGCCGATGCCGCGCGCGGCTTGCCGATCGTCTTTCCGATCCACCCGCGGACGGCGAAGTCGCTGCAGCGCGCAGGCGCCGTGCCGGCCAACGTGCTCGTCGTCGAACCGCAGCCCTACCTCGAATTCAACTACCTGGTGCGCCACGCGAGGGCGGTCATCACCGACTCCGGCGGCATCACCGAGGAGACGACGGTGATGGGCGTGCCCTGCATCACGCTGCGCGACAGCACCGAGCGACCCGAGACGGTGACGATCGGCACCAACGAGCTGGTCGGCACCGACCCGGCTCGCCTGGCGCCGACGCTGGACCGGCTGTTCGCCGGCGACTGGAAGCGGGGCGGCATCCCGCCGCTCTGGGACGGCCGCGCCGGCGAGCGCATCGTCGCCCACCTCACCCGGCTGCTCGGCCCGCGCGCCGCCGCGTGACTTCGCTCGGCACCTACTGGCGCACGGTGCGCCACCTGCGCCCGCGCCAGGTCACCGGCCGCCTGCGCATGCGCCTGCTGCCGCATCGGCGCGCCGACCTGCGCCCTGCCCCGCCGCCGCGCCGCGTCGCCGGCCCGTGGGCACTCCCGGCGCGGCGCGAGGCCAGCCTGGTTCCGCCGGCCACCTTCGATCTCCTCGGCGAACGCCACGATCTCGGCGCCATCGGCTGGAACGGAACGGGTGTCGCGCGCCTGTGGCGCTACCACCAGCACTACTTCGACGACCTCAACGCCATGGACGCGCAGGCGCGCTCGGCCGCGCACGAGGCGTTGCTGGCTGCATGGCTCGCCCGGAACCCGCCCGGCGTCGGCGCGGGCTGGGAGCCGTACCCGGTGTCGCTGCGCATCGTCAACTGGATCAAGTGGTCGTTGAGCGGCCACGCGCTGCCGGACCCTCTGAACCACAGCCTCGCGATCCAGGCGCGCTGGCTCGCAGCCCGACTCGAGACGCACCTGCTCGGCAACCACCTGTTCGCCAACGCCAAGGCGCTCGTCTTCGCCGGCCTGTGGTTCGAGGGCGACGAAGCGGCCACCTGGCTCGCTGGCGGCGTGGCCATCCTCCGGGCCGAGCTCGGCGAGCAGATCCTCCCGGACGGCGGCCACTTCGAGCGCAGCCCGATGTACCACGCGCTGGCGCTCGAGGACGTGCTCGACCTGGTCAACGCGATCGACGCGTTCGCGGTCGCCGACCCGCACCTTCGGGACCTGCGCGCGGGCCTGTCGGCGCGCATCGGGCCGATGCTGCGCTGGCTGGCGGCGATGACCCATCCGGACGGCACGCTGGCCCGCTTCAACGACTGTGCCGACGGCGTCGCGCCGGCCGGCGCCGAGTTGCTTCGACTGGCCGGGGCGCTCGGTTTCATGGCCGAGGCAGCCGCCGACGGCCCGGCCGGCGGCGCGGTGCTGCATC
>NZ_JANODC010000242.1:0-6386 GCF_031412495.1 Rhizobacter sp.
CGGCGCTCGTCTCGACGACGACGCTCCCGCCGGGCCGGTTGTACTTGATGGCGTTGGAGACGAGGTTGATCAGGACCTGGCGCAGGCGGGTCGGGTCGGCCAGTGCAGTGCCCTCGGCGCGGCCGGTCTCGAGGCTCACGCCATGCTGGGTCGCGAGCGAGTGCAGCAGGGCCAGGGACTGGTGCACCAGCTGGCCGAGCTCGACCGGACGCAGCGTCAGCCGCAGTTCGCCCGACTCGAGGGCCGAGAGGTCGAGCACGTCGTTGATCAGCGAGAGCAGGTGGTCGCCTGCTGCGTGGATGTGCTCCAGCTTCGAGAGGTGCTCCTCCTGGCCGGCCTGTCTCGCTTCGATCTGCAGCAGCTGCGTGAAGCCGAGCACCGCGTTCAAGGGCGTGCGCAACTCGTGGCTCATCCGCGACAGGAATTGCGACTTGGCCTGGATGCCGCGCTCGGCGAGCGCTGCCTGCTCCTGGACCAGGGCAGCGTTCTTGTTCTCGGAGATGTCCCAGTCGACGCCGACGCGCCGCGATGGCTGGCCGCGCTCGTCGAAGACGATGGCCGAGCGCGAGGCCAGCCAGCGGTAGCCGAGGTCGGGCAGGCGGACCCTGAACTCGAAGGCCGTCGAAAGGCCCGCCGCGGCAGCCGCGGCAAGGCCGTCGCGGACGCGCGGCGCGTCGTCGGGGTGGATCGTGGCCAGGCGCTCGTCGAGCGACGGCGGCACGCCCGCCGGCTCCAGGCCGCGCAGCCGGAACATCTGCTCGTCCCAGTACTCCTGCGCGCCGTCGAAGCCCGCCTCCCAGGTGCCAATGCCGGCATGGTGGGTGATGAGGGCGGCCCGCTGGCTGGCGGTGCGCAGGGCGGCGATGGCCTCGTGCTGCTCGGTGACGTCGAGCGCCACGCCGAGCAGGCGGCGGCGGTCGCTGCGCGTGCGGTCGAGGTCCGCGCGGATCACGGTCCAGCGGATGCCGTCGTCGCGCCGCAGGGTCCGGAACTCGACCTCGAGCAGCCCCTCGCCCTCGTGCAGGTACGCATGCATGAGCGTGCCGACGCGCGACCGGTCGTCGGCGTGCACCGACTCGTTCAGCCACGTCGACAGCGAGGCCGGGACCGTCGTGTGGCGGTCGAAGAGCGCGAACATCTGCGGGTTCCACTCGCTCTCCGGCGGCTCGAGCGTCAGGGTCCAGATGCCGACGCGTGCCGCGCGAGACGCGGCGTCGAAGCGGCGGGCCAGCTCCTCCTTCTGGCGCATCTCCTCGACGCGTTCCGTCATGTCGAGCGCCACGCCGAGGAAGGCGATCGGTTCGCCCGTGCTGCTCCGTTCGACGACGCGCCGGGTCAGCACGTAGCGCCAGCTCCCGTCGGCGCGGCGGTAACGAGCCTCCATGTCGGTGGGCAGGTTCGACTGCAGGGCCCGCTCCGCGGAGGCGATGACGAGCGGTATGTCGTCCGGGTGGATGAGGGAGCGGACCTCCTCGATCGTGAAGCCTTCGGGGCGAGGCGCCAGCCCGAGCACCTCGAAGGCGCGGTCGTTGTAGACCATGCGCTGGGTGCGCAGGTCGTGCCGCCAGATCGCGATCTTGCCGAGCTCGACGGCCATCTGCAGCTGTGCGCTGGCGTCGACGAGCGCGCGTGCCGCTTCGTAGGCCTCGGTGTCGTCCATCATGATGCCGAGCGCGCGGTCAGGAACGCCGTGCACGCCGGTCTTCACTTCCCACTGCGAATGGATCCAGCGCGTCCGCCCGTCGGGATGGACCACGCGGTAGCGCTGCGAGTAGCGGCCGGCCCGGCGGATCGATTCCGCGTACTTCATGCGCGAGCGGTCTTCCGGATGGATGCGCTCCAGGGCCTGGGCGTGCGAGGGCGTCCCCCCGGCCGGGTCGAGGCCCCAGTAGCGAAACGCGTGCTCGTCCCAGTGGCCTTCGCCGGTCGCGATCGTCCGTTCCCAGATGCCGATGCGGCCGAACTCCTGGGCCGTCGCGAGCAGCTCGCGCTGGCGTTCCGCCTGCTCGGCCAGCAGGTGGGTCCTCGTCACGTCGACGAGCACCCAGACGATGTTCGCGCCGACGATCCTGCGGCGCGCCTCGACCCACAGGGGCGATCCGTCGCGGCTGCGCAGTTCGAGCTCCTCGAGGTCGGCCTGGGGGGACGCGAGCAGCTTGGCCAGGGCCAGGCGCGAGTTCGTGCCGGCCGGCCCGGACGGGGCGAAGTTGAGCAGCGAGAGCGCCAGCGTGCCAGCGACGAACCCGGTGGCCTGGGCGAAGCGCGCGTTGGTCCAGGCGATCGTGCCGATCGCATCGGTGAGCACGAGCAGGTCGCGGCTTTCCTCCAGGAATGCCTGGAGCAAGGGCGGCGGCAGGGCGGCCTGGTCCGGGTCCGGCGCCGGGTTCGTCACGCCTCCGTGACCTGGAGCACGAGCTTGCCGAAGTTGTCGCCGCGGAACAGCCTGAGCAGCGCTTCTGGAAAGGTGTCGATGCCGACGACCACGTCCTCGCGGCTCTTCATCCGCCCGTCGCGCAGATGGCCGGCCAGCTCGGCGATGGCCAGCGGGTAGCGCTCGGCATAGTCGAACACGACCATGCCCTCCATGCGGGCCCGGTTGACGAGCAGCGAGAGGTAGTTGGCAGGACCTTTCACCGGCTCGGTGTTGTTGTACTGGCTGATCGCGCCGCAGATGACGATGCGTGCGTGCCGGTTGATCCGCGTCAGCACCGTGTCGAGGATCTCGCCGCCGACGTTGTCGAAGTAGATGTCGACGCCCTTCGGGCAGTGCGCCTTCACGCCGTCCTTGAGGGCACCGGCCTTGTAGTCGATGCAGGCATCGAAGCCGAGCTCGCGCACGACCCAGTCGCACTTGGCGGGCCCGCCGGCAATGCCGACGACACGGCAGCCGTGGATGCGGGCCAGCTGGCCGACGGTCTGTCCGACGGCGCCCGCGGCACCGGAGACGACCACCGTCTCGCCGGGCTTCGGCTGGCCGACGTCCAGGAGCCCGAAGTAGGCGGTCATGCCGGGCATGCCGAGCACGTTGAGCCACTGCGTCATCGTCCCGAGGCCGAGATCGACCGGAGCGAGCGCGCCGCGGGCGAGCTGGTCCGCGGTAAAGAGCGCGTACTCCTGGACGCCGAGCAGCCCGCTCACCGAGTCGCCCACCGCGAATCTCGGATTCTCCGAAGCCACCACGCGGCCGATGCCGCCTGCGCGCATGACCTCGTCGATGCCGACCGGCGCGATGTAGCTGCGGCCCTCGTTCATCCAGCCGCGCATCGCGGGGTCGAGCGAGAGCGCCAGCGTCTGGACGAGGACGCCGCCGGTCTCGGGCCCGGCGACCGGCTCGGCCGTGAAGCTCCAGTCGGAGCGGACGGGCATGCCCACCGGTCGGCGCGCCAGGCGGACCTGGTGGTTGGTGATTGCGGCGAGGGATGTCATGGCGGCCTCTCGGGACAGGCACCGATGCTACGCGGGCGCGCCGGACGAAAAAAAGCCGCGGTCGGGCCGCGGCTTGCTTTCGGGCTCGCGCCCGAAGGTCTTTACAGCACGCGGATGTTCGCGGCCTGCAGGCCCTTCTGGCCCTGCTTGACTTCGAATTCGACGCGCTGGTTCTCGGTCAGGGTCTTGAAGCCCGTGCCGGTGATGTCGCGGAAGTGGGCGAAGAGGTCAGCGCCGCCCGCGTCTTGCGCGATGAAGCCGAAGCCCTTGCTTTCGTTGAACCACTTCACGGTACCGGTCTGGGTCGGGGTCGTCATAAAAATATCCTGTCTATGCATTGAAATGAATGCGCAGCAACATGCGGCGCATGCAGCGACACTCAAGAACCGATCAGGGGGATTCGAAGCGGCCCGCCGCGAGGACCGCGGGGGTAGAACCAATCACGAACTGTCTTGCGTATAACTGTGCCGCTAATGTACACGACCTCGGCCCTTTTCGCCCTACCGGAGCGCCCATGACCTCAGACACTGCAGCCCCGAGCGACGAGCCCTGGAAGCACGACGGCGTGCGCGTCGTCCCGGGCGACCGTCTCGACCCGAACACCGCACAGACACCCGGCATGGACCGCAAGGCGGCGATCAACTTCGCCCGCGTCGGCGCGCAGAAGCTGTGGGCCGGCACGGTGCACATCCACGCCGACGCGAAGACAGGCGCGCATCACCACGGCCCGCTCGAGAGCGTGATCTATGTCGTCAGGGGCCGCGCCCGCATGCGCTGGGGCAACGCGCTCGAGTTCACTGCCGAGGCCGGGCCCGGCGACTTCATCTACGTGCCCCCGTACGTGCCGCACCAGGAGATCAATGCCAGCCCGACCGAGACGCTCGAGTGCGTGCTGGTGCGCAGCGACGGCGAGGCCGTCGCCGTGAACCTCGACATCGAGCCGGTCGAGAAGCCCGAGCTCGTGCGCGGGATCGATCCCACGCATCCGCAGGGGTGAGCGCGTTGCTGCTGCAATCGACGTGGTGAAGCTCTCCGTCCTCGATCAGTCCGTCTCGCTCGCCGGCAGCAGCGAGGACGCGGCGATCCGCGACACGCTGTCGCTCGCCGAGCACTGCGAGCAGCTCGGCTATTCGCGCTTCTGGCTCAGCGAGCACCACGGCCTGCCGACGATCGTCGGCAGCGCGCCCGAGATCCTGATGGCGGCGATCGCGGCGCGCACGTCGACGATCCGCATCGGCAGCGCCGGCGTGATGCTGCCGCACTACAGCGCGCTCAAGGTGGCCGAGCAGTTCCGCGTCCTCGAGGCGCTGGCGCCGGGGCGCATCGATCTCGGCGTCGGCCGCGCGCCGGGCGGCGACACGCGCACGGCGCGGGCGCTCAACCCCAACGCCGTGCACGCCGCCGACCATTTCCCGGAGCAGGTGCGCGACCTGCACGCCTGGACCCACGCCGGCACGCATGCCGGCATCACGGCCCACCCGCTCGGCCCGCACGCGCCCGAGATCTGGATCCTCGGCAGCTCCGACTACGGCGCGCAGCTCGCCGCCCACTTCGGCCTGCCTTACGCCTTCGCCTACTTCTTCACCGACGGCGTCGGCGCCGAGCAGGCGATGGCGCTCTACCGCCGCCTCTACCAGCCGAGCGAACGGCACCCGCAGGCGCAGGCGACGCTGTGCATCTGGGCCCTGGCCGCCGGCTCCGACGAGGAAGCCGAGCACCTGGCGCTGTCGCGCGACCGCTGGCGCATCGACCGCGGCCGCGGCGTGCTCGGGCCCTTGCAGGCGCCCGACGACATCGCCGCGCGCGGCTTCGACGCGGCCGAGGCGCAGAGCCTCGCGGGGATGCGGGCGCGCGCCTTCGTCGGCTCCGCAGCCAAGGTCGCCGAGCGGATCGTCGCCCTGGCCGAGGCGTTCCGGCTGGACGAGGTCGTGATCAACACCTGGGCCCACGACCCGGCCGTGCGCCGTCGCTCCTACGCCCTGATCGCTGCCGAGTTCGACCTCACAAGGCCCGCCGGCCGTAGGTGAGAAGACGCCACAGGTGCTCGACCGGGCCGTGGCGGAAGCGGGCGAGCCAGGCCGAGCTCAGCGGCAGCTGCACGGCGAAGAACAGGGCCAGCGCGAGCAGGGTCTGGAATGCAGGACCGGTGCGGCCCCACAGGCCCAGGCCCCAGCCGTAGAAGACGGCGCTGGCGAGCAGCGTCTGCAGCAGGTAGTTGCTGAGCGGCATGCGGCCGGCCGTGGCGAACGGCAGCAGCCAGCGCGGTGCACGGGGGGCGGCAGCGGCGAGGCGGAGCACGGTCACGGCATAGAAGGCAGCCAGGGCGGCCCGCCCGAGGGTGCGCGCCAATGAGGCGGTGAAGCTGCCGCCGGTTTCGCCGCTGGCGACCGAGGCGACGATCTCGACCACGGCGGCCGCGACGACGAGGCCAAGCAGGCCCCGCTGCATGCGGCGCATCTCGGCGCCGCACTCCGCCAGCTCCGTCACCCAGCCGCGACGGCCGACCAGCAGGCCGGCCAGGATGCCGGTGGCCATCTGCACGTAAAAGGCGGCGTAGCTGAAGAGGCCGAGCGGCGAGCCGTAGCTCCAGGCGAAGACCCGCGCCGTCTCGCGCACGGCATCGAGGAAGGTGCCGTGCCCGAAAGCGGCGGCGTTCGTCAGCTCGAAGTCCTGGTACTCGAAGGCGGCGAGGGTCTCCATCTCGAAGGAGAACAGCAGGGCGCGCAGGAGGTCGGCGCTTGCCGGATAGAGCAGGCACAGGCCGAGCAGCGCGAGGACGGCGCGGTCGGGAAGATCGCGCAGGGCGAGCAGGGCAAAGCCCAGGATCGCGTAGACGACCAGCACGTCGCCCGGCCACAGGAAAACGACATGGACCAGGCCGATGCCGAGCAGGGCAGCGAGGCGACGCGCGTAGAGCACGACCCCGCGCCTCGGCGACGCCGTCGGCATCGCGCCGGGAC